>JBBIVY010000039.1:27423-29634 GCA_037439485.1 Planctomycetota bacterium
TGACAACTGACAAACGACGGCGGAGACGCGCGTCGGCGCCTTCGCTGCCACTTGTCAGTTGTCACGCGTCAGTGTCAGTCGCCAAGACACGTCCCGACCGACCTCGCCACCGTCACAAGCGGATCGTTGCGCTTGACGACCTTGAGCTTCGAGACGGCGCTCTCAATCGTGACGTCGGTGACGGTCCAGTTCTTGAACGCGACCATGCGGCCGAAGCGTCGCTTCATGACGAGGTCCATCGCGCGCACGCCGAACTGCGTCGCGAGCGTCCGGTCGAAAGGCGTCGGGGTGCCGCCGCGCTGGATGTGGCCGAGGATGCACGCGCGCGTCTCCAGGCCGGTGCCGTCCTCGATGCCCTTCGCGATGACGTTGCCAACACCGCCCAGGCGAATGGGGTCGGTCGAATGTCCGACGACCTTCGCCACGGTCATCTTCCCGCGCTTCGGCCGGGCGCCTTCCGACACGCAGACGATCGTGAACCGCTTGCCCCGCCGGCTGCGCTTCAGGCAGAATTCGCACACCCTCGCGAGGTCGTAGGGAATCTCCGGGATGAGGATCACGTCCGACCCGCTCGCCACCCCCGCGTGGAGCGCGATCCACCCGGCGTAGCGGCCCATCACCTCGACGATCATGACCCGATGGTGGCTCATGGCGGTGGTGTGGACTTTGTCGATGGCCTCCGCCGCGGTGGTCACGGCGGTATCGAAGCCGAACGTGACGTCGGTGTTGGAGAGGTCGTTGTCGATGGTCTTGGGCACGCCGACGACGGGGATGCCCTTCTTCATGAGCTTCGCCGCCATGGTCTGCGTGCCGTCGCCGCCGAGGGTGACGAGGGCGTCGAGGCTGAGCCTGCGGAAGACCTCCACCACGCGGTCGGAGCGGTCGACGAAGGTTGTTTCGCCCTTGCGGTTCTTCTCGGCCCACCGGAACGGGTTGGCGGTGTTGGACGTCCCGAGGATGGTGCCGCCGAGGGTGAGGATGCCGGAGACGCTCGCGTAGTCGAGTTCGCGGCTGCGCCCCAGCATCAGGCCCTCGAAGCCGTCGAGGAACCCGACGACCGCGACCTTATGCCGCACCATCGCGCACTTGGCGACGCCGCGGATGACGGCGTTGAGTCCGGGGCAGTCGCCGCCTCCGGTCAAGACGCCGATGCGGCGGATGCTCTTGCCGTTCATGTCTTCTTCCTGTTTCTGTAGGGGGGGACCTATGTGTCCCCCCGTGTTTCTTCTGCGCTTCTTCGTCGGCAAAGAAAAAGAACGGGGGGACACATAGGTCCCCCCCTACAAAAAGAATACAAGAGAAGTAAGAAACTACTCGAACTTCAGCTTGCCGAAGGCGTCGGGATTGTGGAAGTTCTCGCCGGTGTCGCACCAGGCGAAAGCCTGCGCATCGCCCTCGGTCTTGCGGTTGCGACAGAAGTTGGCGGTCCAGGTCTGGCCCTTCAAGGGGGCGTTGGCGCCGATCTCGGCGAGCAGGATGGCGATCTCGAGGCACCAGCCGTCGTCGAGCTTCTTGACCGCGGTCTTGGCCGTCGAGTTCCAGGTGCCGTCCTTGCCCTTGCCGTCATAGAAGACGTTCTTCGTGTTCACGATGAACTGGAAGTACTCCTTCTTGCCGGCCGAGGGGTCGATGAAGATCTCGTTGGAATCGTCTTCCCAGACGCTCCCGTCGCGCTCGGTCGCATCGGCGGTGAGGTTCTTCATTTTGGGCTCGAAGTTCCGGATCGCGATGTAGACGAACTTGTCGTCGTAGCACACGTAGACCTTGCTCTCGGGCTTCGCGGCGTTGCCGTTGGTGACGTCGACCCACGCGCCCTTGACCTCGGCGTCCTTCCAGCAGTCGTCATTCAGGTCGCCGTCGATCGTGGGGGCCTTCGCGCACGCCTTGATCGTCGCGGGCTCGGGGTATCCCGGCTTGCCCGTCTTCGCCGCGTCCGCGCTGAACGCCGAGAGGCTCCACGTCGCGACCAGCGCCGCCGTCAGCGCCGTCACCAGCCATCCGCTCGTCTTCATGTGCAGCCCTCCTTCGAAAGGGGAACGATGACATCGACTTTCTTGATCCAGGGCGCCTCCTCGTAAAGCGCCTTCTTCGACAACCGAACCGCCAGTTTACCACGTTTCACCCGCGCAAGCAAGACTTTCCGTCCCCTCCGCGCGGGGGAAGAGGCCTGCCATAATGGGCGTCGCTCGCGTCGATTTCCTTACGCTCTTT
>JBBIVY010000040.1:0-29607 GCA_037439485.1 Planctomycetota bacterium
CCCCACGCCCGCAAGGGGCTAAGCTACATGAAGCAGCTTCTAGACAATGATGCGTGACAGAGCGCCAACCCCCTTGCTCTGATTACTGACAGGACAGTATATAACAGCATAACGCGCTAGTCAACCGCAAAATGCAGAAATTCTCCTCTTTCTCGAAGGTTCTTAGGGGATGTTCGCGGGATTCTTGCGGACGGGAAAGAATTGGGGGGACATGGCATGTCCCCCCAGGGGCTCGGCACTCGCTGCGGCGTACGGAAGGCTATCTCCGCACTCGCCTTCTCCAGAGAGTCAGGCCGCTCAACCCGCCCCCAAGAAGCAGCAGGGTCGCGGGCTCGGGAAGGATTCGAAGTGTTCCGGCGCGATCGGCCATGCCGGTATTATGGTTGATGACCTCGTTGCCGTCGTGATTGTACCCGATGGCGGTATAGAAATACCACGCGGCGCCCGGCGCACTCGACACCTCGGTGCTCGACCAGTACCAGTCGTTGGTCAGGTGGCTGAACGGACCCGGCTTGGTGATGCCGTAGCCGAACGAATTGCCGAGTTGGGTAAAGTAGAGGTACGCCATCTGGGAGGAATTCGGCATCGGCGAGAGATTCCCCGACGCCGATTCGTCCACCGTGGTCGGCAACTGCCACGAGTCGCTCCAGTCCACGGCGTACCCGTAGGTAAGATGGTACGTGAGCGTCCCAACATTGTTGAGGCTGTTCGCCCAGCTCTTCTGCGCGGACCACGCCAGCGCCGTGTTGCTGTAGTCCAGCCACACCACCGAGCCCGACGGGTTGTCGTCATAGATGAGCTTGTAGTTGTTGCCGCCATACGTCGCGGTTCCGATGTTGATCAACGCGGCATCCGACCGTCCGCACCACAGCAGCGCCGCCGACAGCATCACCGCTGCAAATCTCGTCTGCATAGCCCCCTCCCCTGATGTAGTGACCCACGCCCGGCCCCACCCGGCCCGTTCTTATAGAGCAAACCGCGTGCCAAACGGGACCCAAATCCACCCGCTCCCGAGTTCGCTTGACCTAAGCGACCTCTGCGCAATGGGTTACGCAGCCACGTCATCCGGAAACTTCGCTTTGACTGGGAATTACCCGACCGACCCGCTGTTGAGATTTCTGAACGCGCCCCCATCCCGCGCAGCGTAACATGCTGTACCGCTGTGATTTACGCATGTTCGGAAAAAACAGCATCATCTTGATGGATTGGGCGCCTGGGGGATTCAGAGCAAGACAGAAAGGAAACGGCAAGACAGGCATGGCCCCGATCCCGATACATCGGGAGGATTGCCCCTACGTTTCAGACCCGGCAAACCCGAGGTATTCATCCAGCCAGTCGTCGGTCTTGAGCACGCCTTTGCGCTGGCGGAGGGCGAGTTTCTCGGCCTTGTGCTGGGCCATATTGAAGAGGCGGCGGGTGCTGGCGCTCGACACTTCGCGCTCCGAGCCGTGGTAGCGCGTGCGGAACATGCTGGAAAGCCGCGGGGCGTGCCGCCGAACAAGTTCGTCTTCGAGTGAGACATACGCGACCGCCGAGCCCGGATCGCCCTGCCGCGAGCATCGGCCGAAGAGCTGCCGGTCCACGCGCCCCGCCTCGTGGCGTTCGGTCGCCACGACCGCCAGGCCGCCGAGGTCCGCCACGCCCTTGCCCAGCTTGATGTCCGTGCCGCGACCGGCCATGTTCGTGGCCACGGTGATGCGCCCTTCCTGGCCTGCGCCGGCGACGATCTGCGCCTCCTCCTTATGCCGCACGGCGTTCAGCACCGTGTGATCGAGCCCCTCGGCGACGAGCATTTCGCTCAAGTGTTCGCTGGCGCGGACGGAGCGCGTACCGACGAGGATGGGCCTACCGGTCACGTGAATGCGCTTGACCTCGTCGATAACCGCGCGCCATTTCGCGTCCTCGGTGGCATAGACGCGATCCGGCGACACCGCGCGCACGCACGGGCGGTTGGTCGGGATGACGACGACGGGGAGGCGATAGATCTGGTGAAACTCCCGCCAGCCCTCGGCGGCGGTGCCGGTCATGCCGGAGAGACTCTTATAGAGCCGGAAGAACCGCTGGAAGGAGATGCGGGCGTAGGTGTCCTTGGGCGCCTGGACGGTGATCTCTTCCTTGGCCTGAACGGCCTGATGGAGTCCGTCGCGCCATTCGCGGTCGGGCATGAGGCGGCCGGTGAACTCGTCGACGATGACGACCTTGTCCTCGGCGACGACGTATTGCTTGTCGCGGGTGTAAAACTCGCGCGCGGTGAGCGCCTGGACGACCATCTCCTCGCGCCGCCGCGCGCCCTTCCAGATGCCGCCGAGCCCTTCGGAAAGCTCATCGAGGCGGTCCTTCCCCGCCTTCGTCAGGTCCACCTCGCGATATCGCGGCGTCACCTTGAAGTGCTTGCCGGGCTCCAGTTCGCGGCCGAGCGCGACGGCCTGGCGGAAGGCCTCGACCTGCTCGCGGTTGGGCGCGTCGCCGGAGATGATGAGCGGGGTGACGGCCTCGTCGATGAGCACCGAGTCGGCCTCGTCGATGATCGCCGCGTGAAGGCCGCGCTGGACGAGCGCGTCGACGCCCGAGCCGTGGCCCTCGACGATCTTGGCCAGCAGCGCCGACGGCAGCCCGCGCAGCCGCCCGAGCGAGAGACGATCGCGCAGGAAGTCGGCGGTCACTTCCTTATTGGTGCAATAGGTGATGTCGGAGTGATATGCGTTGCGTCGATCCGGCGGCTTCATCTCGCCGTCGATCCACGCGGAGGTGAGCCCGCAGAAGCGGAAAATTCTGCTCATCCACTCGCAGTCGCGGCGGGCGAGGTAGTCGTTGACGGTGATGACGTGGCAGCCGCGGCCTCGCCAGGCGAGGAGCGTGGCCGGGAGCGTCGCGGTGAGCGTCTTGCCCTCGCCGGTGGCCATCTCAACGATGCAGCCGTTATAAAGGCCGAGGGCGCCCGCGATCTGGACGGGATACGGCCGCTCGCCCACCTCGCGCACCGCGACCTCGCGCACGGCGGCAAAGGCGCGGTCGACGTCGTGCGGCGTCTCGCGCCCGCGGCGGAAGATGTCGCGAAGCCTCACGCACTCCTCGCGAAGCTGCGGGCTCGTGAGGCCCATGAGATCCTTCTCGAACGCGATGATGGAGCCCGCCCGCGACATATACATCGTCTGCCGCGGCACCGTCCGTTTCAGGATTCCCGCCGCCGCCTCCCATGCCGCGTCCAGGCCCGTCGGCAGTTTCTTCCCCGCCGACCTCTCCGCGAGCATCCTCCATGTTGTCCCCGGCATGGGCGTCATCTTGCCTCCCCCGCGATTAACGGGGACAGGAGCCGTTTTTTACAGTTGGGGGTTCCGAGAGCCAATTTCAAGCCTTTCAAGGGCCTCAAGCGGATAGGAAGCAAAATAACGGCTCCTGTCCCCGTTAATTCAGAACGGGAACCGCTTCTGGATGACTTGGAGGAGCGAGTGCCAGAGCTGGAGGCCGATGGGCTTGGGCGGCATAGACAGGCGAACGATGACGCGCTGGCCGCTCCAGAGCGTGCGGGCCGTCTCGGGATCGGGCACGATGCGAAGCTCGAAAAGATGCTCCGCGGCGCGCAGGCCCTGCTTGTCATCCTTGGCCGTAGCGATGGAACCGCCCGCGGCGTATCCCAGCGCGGCCGAGGGCAGCACGTCGTCCCCCACCCGCAGGCGCTTCGTGATCCTGCCGCTGAAGAGCGCCTCCGGCCGGCCCATGACGCGGATCTCAACGGCGTTGTCGGCGTCCGCCACCGCGACGTCCTGCCCCGCGACGGCGCGAATGAGCACGTTGTCGAGGCTGGCGGTCAGCCCCACGCGGTCGCCGCGGTGGAGATACGTCCCCTTCAGCCGCTCGATGTCCCACGACACCCACGTCTCCTTCGCGTCGACGAGGCGCACCGTGAGCGAATCGACCTGGTGATTGAGCTGCACGATCTGGCAATCGACGGCGGCGATCTGGTTCGTCAGCGCCTGCGCGGCGGCGACTTCCTTCGTCCAGGCGTCGCGGCGCTTGGCTTCGAGCTTGGCCCGCGTGGCGACGAGACCGTCGCGCTTGGCGGTAAGGTCGCGGTTCGAGCATTCGACCAGGGCAATCGGGCCATGCAGCGCCTCCGCGCCCGACTCGGCAAAACGCTCCACGAAGCCGTCTTCGCCCGCGTAAATCACCGCCAGGCGCACCGGCTCCACCACACCCTCCACCCGCGTGCGATCCGGCACCGGGATGAAGCCGACGACGCCCACGATGATGCCGACGGCCACCGCGCTCGACAGCGCCGCCCTGCCGCGGACGCGCTGAAGCTCGCCGTTCGTGGCGAGATAATGCAGGAACTTCACCGTCGGCACGCACAGCCACGCGACGAGCGACGCCACGCCGAAAACGAGCGCCACGACGGCCAGTTCCTTCGGCAGCCGGTCGTAGAGGAAGAGCAAAATCACCGTGTAGATGAACACGCGGTAGATGAACGACGCGATCGCGTACACCGCCATCCACGCCGCCTCGCCGGGCGTGTGCGCGGGCGAACGGGCGTGCTTGACGTTCCACGCGTATTTCTTGACGATGTAATAGAGGTATTCCTTCGACCGCTGCCAGAGGTTCGGGATCTCCGTGAGGTCGGAGAGAATGTAATAGGCGTCATATCGCAAGAGCGGGTTGCCGTTGAAGAGCACCGTCGAGACGCTCGCAATGAACATCACGTTATACGCGATGACGTGCGCCAGGCTGCCGGAGTTCGTATAGGTCCACACGACCGCCGCAAACGCGGCGACGGCGAGTTCAACGATCATCCCCGCGGCGTTGACGACCGCGCGCTGCCACTTTGAGCGGAAGGCCCAGGAGCTCGACGCATCCACGTAAGGCATCGGCGTGAAGACGAGGAACATCACGCCCATCACGTGGACCTCGCCGCCGGTGCCGGTGATGACGCCGAACCGCTTGCAGGCGAAGGCGTGGCCGAACTCGTGGATGACCTTGACGACGACGATGCTGACGTAAAGCCAGAGGAGGTTCGAGGGGTCGAAGATGTTGTTGCTCGCGTCCATCAGCTCCTTCTCGTGGCCCGCGAGCGAATAAAGGCCGACGCCGATGACGAGAAACCAGAGGACGAGCCCCGCAATCGTGAACACGCGCCCGAAGAGCCAGACCCACGCGTTGAGGAACCGGTCCGGGTCGAGGAGCGGCAGCCGGACGAAGAGCAGGTTCATCAGGTAGCCCTGCACCTCGCGGCGGACGCGCTTCTTGTACCGGTTGAACATCGTCTCCGCGTCGGGCGGAAGCTCGGCCATGAGGAGGTTCGAGACATAGAGCTGGCCGAGGAGCTGGATGACCTCGCCCTGCGTCGGGGCATCGTCGCCGAGCTGCTCGACCGCGATGCGCCACGCCTCGCCGACGGTGCGCCGGCCGTCGAGCAGCGCGACGAAGCGATAGGCGGGCTCATTCAGGCGGAAGAACTGGTTGGAGCCGGGGTCCTGGATGACGTGCCACATCCGCCCGCGGAAGTGCTGCCGGTTCACCTGTACCGTCGAGCGCAGCCGCGGCCGGAGTTCGGTCACGCGGTACCACGACTCGGAGAAGGTTGGACGTTCTACCGGCACGGCGACACCGCTTTTGGCTTTTGGGTTTTGGATTTTGGGTCAAGCACGTCGCGAGCGAATCGTCTTGATCGACTTGACAACCCTCCCGAGCACCCGGTTCACGTCATCCATGAGTTTGCCTACCCTTGCCTGCGGCATGATCCCGGATTCGACCAGCAGCTCCACCCCAAAGAGACTCTCGTCGGCCTCCTCTTCAACGTCGCCCAGCTTCGCTGGGCATGTCCGCGCGCGAAACAGCCCGGCAAGCTGCCCGATAGTTCGCGCCGATAGACGTGCCGCTCCGCAGAAGCTGCTTGCCGAGCACCTGGGCCTCTGGGCTTTTCGGAAGAGCCACGAACAACCGAACCACCCGCAACGCGATGTCCTTCGTCTGGCGTTTGAACTCCGCCTCATTCATGGTCAGCCTCCTGCCGGATCGGGGTTCTCAAACCAAAACCCAAAATCCAAAACCCAAAAGGCCGTTCAGAGCCAGAGCTTCATCCGCACCCAGTCGATCGCGCGGCGGGTCCAGATCCAGGCGTAGTGGCGCTTGGCGATGTCGACGCGGGCGGAGCCTTCCATGCCGGCGGAAAGCCAGTCGGCCTTGGAGGTATCGAGGAGCCGCACGCGGACCTTGAAGACGTTGTGCTCGTTCACGACCTCGGCCACGGGATTGATGCGCTCGACCACGAACGGGATCTTGATCTCCGGATGCCGCGCGGTGGCCAGCGCGCCCTGTGCCCGGCCCCCGGCCCGGATGGCGGCGCTGTCCGCCTCGATGACGTCGGCGATCACGTCTTCCGGAACCGAAAGCACCGCCCGCAGCGACTCAACCGGCGCCACCTCGAAGAGCGTGTCGCTCTTCTTCACGGGGGCGCGAATCTGTTTCTTCAGGTCGCCCTTCGTCACCGTCCCCGCGATGGGCGAGGTGATCACTCCCTTGGCGATGCGCCACTCGGCCAGGTCGATGTCGGCCTGGACGCGGTTCGCCTCCGCCCGCGCGACCTGCGCGTCGGAAATCTTTCCGTCGCGCATCCCCGCGGCTTCCTGCTTCAAATACGTCGCCAGTTCCGCCTGGGATTGCGCCAGTTGCAGCCGGATCTCCGCCGTGTCGAGCGTCGCGAGCACCGTGTCGTTGGCCTTCACAAGGCTCCCCGGCTCCACAGAGACGCTTTCCAGATAGCTGTCGAAAGGCGCCGGAATCACCGCCTGCTCGGTCGCCTCGGTGACGAACGGCGCCTCGACGCGGTACATCCCCCGCGCCACGATCAGCGCGATGATGGCCGCGACGACCGCGAGGACGATAAGCTTGGCCCAGGTGTGTTTCGCGCCGAGGACGACGCCGACGCCCTTCTTCGCACCCGAGGCCCAGCGAGCGCCGAACCACTTGTCGCGCTCCTCCAGAGCCAGAAGGCGCGCCGAAATCAGGTCGCACGAAAGCCGTAGCGCCTCGATCTCGTCCAGCGTGAACGGCTCGTCGGCCGTGCGCTCAATGGTGAGCACGGCGAGCGGCTCGCCCTTCCTGCGGATCGGCAGCGAGAGCACCGACGTGGGCCCATGCCGCGTCGAAAGCTCCTTCGCCGCCCGCGCCACGAACGTGCTCTCCGGGCCGGACGGGTGAGCGACCTCGACATCCTGGTCGATGCACTCCTCCTGAGCGGCCTCGATGTCCTGAACGAGTTTCATCTTGCGGGAGAACTTCTCGGTATGGCTAAGGGCCTTGAGCTTGACGTAGCGGCCCTTGAGGAAGCCGAGCGATACGCGGTCGCACCGCCACCGCGAGGAAACTTCGTTGACGAACGACATGGCAACGCCGGCGAATCGCTCGCTCTCGTTGGTGGCGGCGAGGGTCTCCATCGCTGCGCGGATTCGGGCAAGGTCCTTCTCGCGCTCCTTGTCGCGCGCGCGCATTTCCCACGCGTTGACCAGGAGCGGCGTCATCTCCAGCCGCTCGCGCCGGCGTTCCAGTTCGCTCGCCGGCGTCGTCGCCACGACAAACGCCGCCAGCATTCCCGCCGCCGCGTCTCCGGCGATGGGAACCACGAGCACCAGGTGCGCCGCCGCCTGGCCGTAAAGGTCCCCCACCATGTGGAGCGGCCGCGACTCGCACTTGCGGTTCTTGAGCACCGAGCCTGCGACCTCGGCGGCGCGCCTCACCCAGTCGGGCACCTGCCCCTGGGGTCCCGGCGGATAGAGCGTGACCAACTGCACCGCGCCCTGCTCCGAGACACGGAGGATCGCCCCCGACTCGGCCGGCGCCAGCTCGCACTGCGAACGCAGCAGCGTTGCGAGATAATCCGCGGGCGGGCCGTCGAACTGCACGATCTCCGCCGCCGCGGCCGCGGCCGGTCGAACCTGCGAGCCGGGCTGGGGCTTCGCAGGCTGCTCGAATTTACGCAACTGGTCGCCCACCCATCACCTCGTCGTTCGTAGAGCCTATCCGAACACCCCCGCGAGGCCCGTTATCTTTGGCTGTCCTCCTGAGCGAAGCGAAGGATCTTGCCGAGATTCGGGCTAGATTCTTCGCCCCCGATGAATCGGGGTCTCAGAATGACATCCAAGACAGGGGTTATCC
Organism: Planctomycetota bacterium; assembly: GCA_037439485.1. Taxonomy (GTDB): domain Bacteria; phylum Planctomycetota; class DG-23; order DATKVD01; family DATKVD01; genus JBBIVY01. The sequence goes on from JBBIVY010000040.1 coordinate 8,149, forward strand.
GGATAGGCTCTTACTACCCCTCCCTCAGCGAAAGGGCCGTGGTTCGTAACATGTAGGGCGCCCCCTTGTGGGGCGCCTGTTCGAAGCGGCAAGACGGGCACGGCATGCCGTGCCCCTACTTCTTGGCACGCTTCGCAACATCCAGTTCCAGCTCGCCGAACTGGTCCTCGTGCCGGCGGATCATCTGGCCGAGCGTGAGGGCCAGGCGCTTCGCCGAGTAATAGTTGAGGACGACGCGCTGGCTCACCTGCACCACGACGTCGGGCTGGTTCGGCTGGCCCGCGGCGGTGTTGGCGGCGTTGATGCCGAAGTCGATCATGACCTCTTCCGGGGTGCCGTTGGTGCGGAAGAAGTTCGCGTACGTGACGGCCATGCTGCGCTCGTCAATGCCGACCTTCATCTGGCGCTGCTCGCCGTCGGTCGGCTTCTGCCCCGATGCTCCGCGTTCCGACATAAAACCCTCCTTCGCCTGGGAAAGGGAAATTACGGTTGCGGGAACCGCACGGTCACGATCTCGCCGGCAGGACGCCCCGCGGCGTTCGGAAGCTCGATGCGCACCTTCAGCGTCTTGCTTGCGGCGTCGGCGACGGCGCTCACCCATACGATGCGCCCGGCAGCCGGGACGGCGGAGTCCGGCAGCATCACGTCCGCGACGGCGCCCACTTTGAGCGACTTCGCCTGAGCGAACGGCACCGCGGCCTCGACCCAGAGCGGATTGACCTTCACGACCCGCATCGCCTCGTCGTTCACCTTCGCCGATTCGCCCGCCTTCTGGCTGATCTTCTCCACCTTGCCGTCGATGGGGCTGACGAGCTTCATGCGCTCGACCTGGATGCGGCGGTTCTCGTATTTCATCTGGTCCTGCTCGTGCTGGAACTGCGCCAGCTCCAGCGAGAGCTGCGCGATGATGACCTCCAGCTCCGCCTTCTTCACGTCGAACTCCGGCACGGCCTTCTTCTCGTAGGCCGCCTTGAGCTTGTCGTACTCCACCTGCTTCTCGCCCTTCTGGGCGACCGCCGCGCGGATGTGGACGTTGTCGTCGGCCAGGGCCTTGAGCTGCGCCACCTCCACCCGCTCCGCCTCGTCGTCCTGGCGCGCGAGCACCATGCCGGCCTTGACCTCGTCGCCCTCCTTCACGCACATCTGCTTGATGAGCCCCGGCTGCACGAAGGAGAGCGTCACGTCCTCGCTGGGTTTCGTCAGGGCCACGATCTCCTCCGCGCCGGCGAAAGAGGCCCATAGAGAGGCCGCGAGCAATGCCCAGGGGGCTAAGGATTTCATATCGTTCTCCGGCGGCAAGGTCCCCGTAACAGGCGGGGCGACAGTTCAGATTATGGCGCGACCGAGTCACAAATGCAATCTCTATATGAATCGGCACGTCAACAGGTTGCGCTTCACCCCAAAAAGGAAGGGCCGGCCCCTTTCGGAACCGGCCCAAGTGTCGCGAAATCACACATTCGGCGCCCGGCCGCCCCGCCTCAGCGGACGAACCTTGTCGACTCTGAGCGCGACCCTATGTGCATTACTCCGGCCGATCCCGCATCGAGGCGGACATCGATAGTAGTGATAACCGCTCCCCCGGCGACTGACAGTCGTCCCTCCGACACGAGATGCACGCCGGAGCCTTCCGCGCGAACGGTCCTGACGGTGCAAGCGCCTCCGGCAAGCGAGATCGTCCTCTTCACCTCGCGCGCCCTGTCCAAGGAGAGATCATTGAGCCCCGCCTCGATGCCGGCCTCAGCGAGCGCGCGCGAACGGACGCCTCGGGAGAATCGCGCGGCGCGGTCCGTCAGCCCCGCCATCTGCACCGTGAGCGCCGCGAGCAGGATGAGCGCAAACCCGAGCGTCACCACGGCGGTGAGCATTCCGAATCCGCGATTGCGGCCATGCGTCCTCATAGGTTCTCCTCCGACATGAGGTAGAACCGGAAGCGTTTTTCGCCGCGACGTTCCACAAGAACTGCATCGACCCACCGGCCCACGGCGGGCGCACTCGCGAAGGTCAGCCTTTCCACGCGCCCCACCGGCGCCGAGACCGACTTGTCCCCGGAAATCTTCTCGCGCGTCACCAGGCCGCCGGCGGAGCGCCAGATGACCGTGCCTTCGCCCGGCACGGAGAGAATCAGGCACGCAGGTCCGGCTTTCACCGCGCCCGACTCGTCGAGACGCTTCGTCGCGCAGCGCGCGTCGCGGCCGAGCTGTTCGACGACCGAGGCGAGCGCCGTGGCGTCTGCGAGGGCCTTGCGCCCGCGCCGGGCCGCGTCGCCTGAGAAGACGAAAATGCCCGCGGCGAGCGAGATCAGCACGCAGATGATCGAAATCCAGATCAGGACCTCCGCCAGCGTGAAAGCGCGCGTTCTCCTCATGGCGCGCCCCCCTTCTCCCCCGCCGCGCCGGGCGGGGCGAGTTTGAGGCGCGACTTCCGCACGAGCGTCTCCGCCGAGAGCGACATGTCGCGGCCGGACGTCCGCCACGTCACGTTCACCGCGACGCGGGCCATGCCCGGGTCCTCCGGCCGATCGTCGGCGCGTATGGCGCACGTCAGCGCCGGCGACTCTCCCGCCGTCGGGGGCACCGATATCTCCCCGCCGAGCTTCACCTCGACCGCTCCCGCTCGCACGCCGTCGATTACCTCGCCCAGCCGCTCGGCCGCGGCCATGCGCCCCGCCGTCACCGCGGACACATCCCCCGCCCGCGAGATGCATACCGCAATCACGAGAATCGTCCCGCACAATATAACGAACCCCGTCATTGCCTCGACGATGAACATCGCGCCGCGATTGGTCAGGCCCGGTTTCATCGCAATCTCCCCTTCACCCGAGAAGAGCCGCCTCACCCCACCACCTCGACGTGGCTGATGAGTGCCACGAGGCATATGAAATACCCGACGCAGACGACGAGGACCGACAGCCCCGCGCTGAGGACAACGCCGGGGATGACGATGGCGCTGGTCCACGCGACGACGGAATCGCAAGCCTCGTCGCAACGCTCGACGATCTCGTCCAGGGCGCCGACGAGGTTGCCGCCGCGCTCGGCGAGGGCAAGGATATGCACGAAGCGCGCCGGGAAGAGCCCGCATCGCTCGGCCGCCTCTGAGAGCGGAAGCCCGAACTGGATGTATTCGTAGAGCCGTTCCAGGCGCCTGCCGACGCCGCGATGGACATGGATCTCGCTTGCCATCCGCACCGCCTCGCGCATGGGCACCCCGCCGGAAAGGCTCGCGGCAAGCGATTGGGCGAAGAGGCGGATGCCCTCGTGCCGCTCGAACTGCCGCGGGCCGGGCAGCCACCACTTGATGCCGTCGAGAATGCCCCAGTAGCGCCCGCGCCTCGGCAGGACTCCCGACGGCAGCCCGGCCAGCAGGAGGTACGTGATGAAGAAGAGCGCCGAGATGATGCCGAACTTCCAGAAGTACGGCGCCCACGTGTACATCAGCGGCAGTCTCGTGCCGAAACTCTTGAATATCTCCTGCATCCTCGGCCCGACGAGGTTCGTCAGGAGAGTCCACGGCAACGCCAGCCCCGCCAGGAGCACGAGAGGATAAAGCGTGAGGCCGAGGACCTTCATGCGCCGGGAGTGCGCCCGGCAGCCTCGCGAGGCGAGGACGGCGAAGGCGTTGTCAAGCGTCCCCGATGCCTCCCCGGCGCGAATCAGCCCGAGCGCCTCCTCGGGCATGATCGACGAGCGGTCGGTCAGCGCGTCCGAAAGCGTCCGTCCCGAGGCGACTGCCTGGGCCACCTCGCGGAGCTGACGCGAGAACTTGCCCCCGAATTGCGACGCAAACGTGCGCAGCGCCTCGGAGAGCGGATATCCCCGCCGGCTCGCCCCGGCCAGGAGCGACATCAGCATCGCAAAGCGCATCTCCCGCCTGGCCCACCAGACGTAGAGCACGAGCATCGGCACGACGAAGAGCGCGAGGATATAGTCCATAGCTCGTTCCTAATACGCGTCGTAGCGGAATAGAAAACCCATCACCTGCACCAGCGCCATGATGATCGGCAGGATGCAGCAGATGAAGAGCACGCCCACGCCGATGACGAGGACCGGAGGGAGGATCTGCGAAATGAAGTTGGCCCGGCGCTCCGCCTCGATGCGGAAGAACTCGCTCGCCTCGTAGAGCCCGTCGGGCAGGTCGCCGCGGGATTCGGCGAGGACGGACATCCACGCAAGCGTTGCGGGAATCCTTCCCTGCTCAGCCGCGGCGGACATCGCGGCGCCAAAGGGCCTTCCGGCGTTAAGTTCGGCCAGGACGCCGTCGAGCACGCGCTTTGTCCCGCCGTCCGGAGCGACCTCGCGCACGACGCCCATCGCTTCGCGCAGCGGCACTCCCGAGCGCAGGAGCACGGCGAGTGTGCGGCTGAGGATAAACGCGCGCTGGGCGCGGACGACGGGGCCGAAGAAGGGCACGTGCTCAATCCAGATCATCCGCCCCCACGGCACGAGCGTCGCCGCGACGCACAGGAACGCCGCGGCGACGAGCACGGCCTCGATAGCGATTGTCGTCCATACGAGCCAGGAGAAACCGGACATGCGCGCCGAGGTGCCGAAGGAGCGGACGATTCCCCCCATGGAATCGACGGCCTCGGTGAGCTTGGGCGCGATGATCGTCGTCATAAGCGTGACGATGCCGAGCGCCACAAGCAGGATCATCAGCGGGTAGATGCTCGCCGTGACGATGCGTCTCCGCAGCGAAGCGACGGATGTAACGAGATTGCTCAGGACCTCCATGACGCCCACGAGGCTGCCGCCCGCCTCCGACGCGCGGAGCATTGCCGCGTAGAGCCTCGGGAACCTGCCGGGCTGCCGGTCGATGGCCTCCGACAGAGGCCGCCCCGCCGAGAGGTCGGCGACGAGGCCGTCCACCGACGCCTTGAGAGCCCCGCGCTTCAGGTCGCGGCTAAGGCTGGCCAGCGCCGGCACCAGCGGCGATCCCGACCGCGCCGCGAGGAGTATCTGCTGGTTCAACACCTCCAGGTCCGCCGCGGACAGGGTTCGCGACGAGGGAGGAAGGGCTGGCGGTTGAAACATGGGGGCGGTCCTTAATAGATGCGCGACGGCGTCCTCGGATGCTTCTTCACGCGCCCGGCCCAAGCACCCGGTCGATCTCGGATTGAAGCGTAAGCCCCGTCGAAACGGCATCGCGACCCCGGTCGCGGAGGCATTTCATTCCAGAGGAGGCAAGCTCGCGGGTGAGCGCGTCGGAGTCGGGCGAGGAGAGAATCACCTTCCGCAGGCCGCCGGAGATCGAGGCGAACTCGACGATGGGGATGCGCCCGTGGAAACCCGTCCCGGCGCACGCATCGCAGGAGGAGCCGGCTCCCCGGCAACGGTCGCAGACCTTGCGCACGAGGCGCATCGCGAAGACGGCCCGAAGCGCGCTTGTCACCGCGTACGGCTCCATGCCCATATCGATGAGCCGCGCGATGACGGTCGCAACGTCGCCGCCATGAAGCGTGCTGAGGACGAGATGCCCCGTGAGCCCCGCCTGGCAGACGCACTCGGCAGTCTCGCGGTCGCGGATCTCGCCCACCATGAGGACCTCCGGGTCCTGCCGCAGGAGCGACCGCAGCGCCACGGCGTAGGTGAGCCCTGCGGCCGGGTTGACCTGAGTCTGGGTGACGCCCGCGATGACGGCCTCGACGGGGTCTTCGACGGTGATGATCCGGCTGAGTCCGGCACGACTCCTGCGCAACTCGCCGAGGCAGGAGTAGAGCGTCGTCGTCTTGCCGGAGCCTGCGGGGCCGGTGAGGAGGATCACGCCCGAGGTCGCCGAAAGCGTGCGGCGGATCTCGGCGAGGACGTCCGCGGAGAAATTGAGCCCGTCCAGCGCGAAAGGTTCGGTGGCCCCGCCCAGGAAGCGGATGACCGCGCGCTCGCCGTGAATCGTAGGGAAAGTGCTGACGCGCAGGTCGCCCCGACCGTCGCCGTCGGGCGAGCGAAGGCGGCCTTCCTGCGGGATGTCGGCCCGCCAGGTCATGAGGTCGGCGAGGAATTTCAAACGCGCGACAACCGGCCGCGAGAGATCCGCGCCCAGGCGCTCGGACTCGTGAAGGACGCCGTCGAGCCGGAGGAAGACGTGCAGCCCCTCGCCGTCCGGGTCGAGGTGCAGGTCGCTTGCCCCGCGGGCGCGCGCATTGCGCAGGAGGCGGTCGACCTCGACCACCACGCGTTCGCCCGTGCCTTCAGGCTTCGACCGGTCCGCGTCCATCGCCCCCTCCCGAAACCCGCGCACGCTCATATTCTATGAGGCGTGAAAGAGGTTTCAAGGAGAAAGCACCGTAATTCCCGGCGCCGGGGTGCCCACTATTGCATTGCCGCCCATGACCCGTACAATGTCAAGGACGTCGAGAAGGACGGCGGCCCCCCTCTAACCCACATGGAGGCGACATGACTTACAGGATTTGCGGCTTCTTCCTTGCCACGTGCTGCCTTGCGGGGGCGGCGTTCGCTCAGAGGCCGCCGGCCCCAATCAAGCCCGAAGATTGGCGCAAGCAGTTCGGCCCGAACGAAGTCATCCAGCGGGTGCGGCCCGTGGAGTTCAAGGGCTATCTGGCCAATCCGCACCGCGGGACCCAGACCTTCCAACGATTCAACGGCGACCCGCTCTATCCGACCCAGCGATGGAACGACGCGGTCGCGCCCCTGGAGTTCCCGGCGTTCACGGGAAACATCCTCGACCCCAATAACGGCCCCGACTACCCCCGCACGACGATCAGCTACTGCCGCTGGGCGTGGGCGGTCATCGAGCCGGAGAAGGGCAAGTATCGATGGGATGTCATCGACGGGGCACTCAAGGCCGCGCACGACCGGGGCCAGGCGCTCGCCGTGCGCCTGCAGCCGCACGTCGGCGTCCAACGCTGCCCCGCCTGGTTTTTTGCGATCTCCCCCCCGACGGAGAGAGACTCCACCGGGCCGATTCCGGATGCGAACACGCCGCAATACATCGAGCACTGGACCGCGCTCATCCGCGCCTTCGGCCAGCGTTACGACGGTCACCCGGACCTCGAATCGTTCGATGTCGCCTACGCCGGGGCTTGCGGAGAGACCGGCGGCAACGCGACGGACGCCACCGCGGAGAAGCTCGTCGATGCCTACCTGGAGGGATTCAAGAAGACGCAGCTTGTGGCGATGCTGGGCACGCACGGCTCCAAGTATGCCATCTCCAAGCGCAAGGACATCGGCTGGCGCGTCGACAGCTTCGGCGACATCACCGTGACCAACTCCCCGGAGGTGCCTCCCGGGACGGACTGGAACCACATGTATGAGGCCTACCCGCGCGCGCTCGTCCTGTGCGGGGCCGAGGACGCCTGGAAGACCGCCCCCATAACCCTCGAAACCGGCGGGACGGTCGGCGGCTGGAAGCGGCGTGGATTGGACATCGACTACATCCTCGCGTGGGGCCTCAGAAACCATTGCTCCGTGTTCATGCCGAAATCGTGCGCGATCCCCGACGAGTTGCGGGCCAAGATCGAGGACTTCTCCAACCGCATCGGCTACCGGTTCGCGCTGAGGCAGGTCACCTTCCCGCTCGAAGCGCACCCCGGCGATCCGATCCAGTTCGACGTCTACGTGGATAACCTCGGCTGCGCGCCCATCTACCGCGACTACAAGCTTGCGCTTCGGTTCACGCAAGGCCAGACGGTCGATATCCTGACGTTCGCACAGGACATCCGCGGCTGGCTCCCCGGGCAGAAGTGGTTCACTGAGAAGCCCGTCTTCCCGAAGTCGCTCACGCCCGGCATCGTCAAGATCGACACCGCCATCGTCGATCCGGCCACGAACAAGCCCGTCGTCCGATTTGCCGCGGAAGGCTATGGCGCCGACGGCTGGCTGCCGCTAAGATATATGGACGTTCTGCCGCCCGCCGCAAAATAGCCCGGAAGGAGGCCTTCCCATCGCCACGGAACGCATCACGCTCGGGATGAGCGGCCTGACGGTCTCGCCGATCTGCTTCGGCACGTGGCAGCTCTCGCCGAGGTTCTGGGGCGAGCAGCCGAAGGAGGTCGTCGTCGCCGCGATGCGCCGGGCCTTCGAGGTCGGCGTCAACTTCTACGACACGGCGGACGCCTACGGCGACGGTTACGCGGAGACCGTGCTGGGCGAGGCGATCTCGGTGCTGCCGCGAGACGAGATCGTCGTGGCGACGAAGGTCTACCATCATTTCTACCCTGACGGCCGGCGTCACCCCGATCTTTCGCGCGACTACGTCCTGGCGGAGTGCGACGCCTCGCTCAAACGGCTCGGGACAAGCTACATCGACCTTTACCAGTGCCATGCCTTCGACCCGGCCACGCCCATCGCAGAGACTGCCGAGGCGCTCGACCAGTTGCGCCGCGCGGGCAAGATACGCGCCTACGGCATGAGCAACTTCACCGCCGAGCAGACAAGCCTCGCCATCGAATCCGGAGACTTTACGACGATGCAGCCGAAGTACAACCTCATGCAGCGCGAGGCGGAGAACGACGTGCTTCCGCTGTGCAAGGCCAACGCCGTGGGCGTGCTGGCTTTCAGCCCGCTCTTCAACGGGCTCCTCACCGGCAAATACGCGGGCACGGGAACCTTCACCGATTTCCGTTCGAACGTCCCCGCCTTCCAGGGCGAACGATTCAGGGAACTCGCCGCGCGCGTCCGCAGCATCGAGCCCATCGCCGGGGGTTACGGCCTCAGCATCACGCAGCTCGTGCTCGCCGTGACGCTCCAGAACCCGATGATCGATTGCGCGATTGTCGGGATCAAGACAGCACAACATATCGAAGAAGCCGCCGCCGTGATGGGCCGCAAGGTCAGCCGGGAGGACTTCCACCGTGTGCGGCAGGAGCTGGGAACGGCGTGACCGTGTCTGCCTTTCCTTATATTGCTTAGAAGCTGTTCAAAACCGCTGTTTCATGTAGCTTAGCCCCTTGTGGGCGTGGGGATGAGCCCCCTTGTGGGGCGTCAAACGCCCTCTTTGCGGGGGTCACAAGGACCCCCGCCACCCACGGGCACAAGGCCCTAAGCTACAAACCCGCGTGTGCGATGGGTTTGGAAACAGTCTCTGAGCAGCAGTAGCAGCAGAAGGCTTGACTTCCCCTGCCGGATGGTCGATAGTTACTCTGGGGATGGAAGGAGGCCGGCAATGCGGCACACGGGGATCTTCCTGCTTCTGGTCGTGCTGGGCGGCTGCGCGTCCACATTGCATCCGGAGCGCGTCAACCAGCCTCCGGAAAACCGCGGCTCGGTCGACCTCCTCTCCGCGGTGGGCGACCTCGCGGTTCCGGGCGGATCGCTTCTCCTCATCTACGACATCCACAACGGCGCCATCTATAACCCCAAGAACCCGTCCGCTTCCCCGGCGCCTTCGCCCAAACCCAACTCCGGCGCCAATCTGACGCCTCCGGCACAGCCGCCGCCTCCCAAGCCCACGTCGGACTTCAACGCGAACCCGCCGACGCCGTAGCCGACTCACCCCCTCGGCGCATCGTCCTTCCGGGCGACGCGGTCGCGGTAGGCCGCGAGCAGCTTGAGCGTGACCGGGCCGGGCTTGCCGCCGGCGATGGGCTTGCCGTCGATCTTCGTGATGGGCATGACCCCGGGCGTCGTGCCGACGTCGAAGACCTCGTCCGCCGTGAGCAGATCATCGAGCGTGAACGACCGACGCGCGACGGGCACGCCGATATCCTCGGCGATCTCGAGAACGAGCCCCTGCGTGATGCTCGGGAGGATGTGCCCTCCATCCTCGCGCGTGATGGCGACGCCCTTCCGAACGATGAAGATGCCGCTGTGCGTGCCCTCCGTCACGATTCCGTCGCGAACGAGCACGGCCTCAAACGCCCCGTTTGCGTGCGCCGCGTGAAGGGCGAGGACGTTGCCGAGGAGGTTCACGGTCTTCACGTCGCAGCGCCCCCAGCGAATGTCGGGCTGAACGGAGACGTTGACGCCCTCCGTCCAATACTCGGGCGGATACACGGGCGCCGGCCGAGCGGTGAGGAACACAGTCGGCTCCAGGCCCGGCTTCCAGTCGTGCGACCTTGGGCCTGCGCCTCGGGTGACCTGCACGTAGACCATCGCCTCGGCGTTGCCGCTGCGCGGAACGGACTCCACGCAGAGCTTCCCGATCTTCGCGACGTCCACGCCCTCGATGGCGATCTCGCGCAGGCTGCGTTCAAGCCGCCTCATGTGCCGATCGAGCGCCCAGAGACGCCTGCCGTAAGTGACCATCGCCTCGTAGACCCCGTCGCCAAACAGGAACCCGCGGTCCTCCGCAGACACCTTCGCCTCCGACGGCTTCATCCACCGCCCGCCCAGCCACGCGATTTCGCCCATGATGTTTCCTTTCGAAGAACGCCATGGTTCATGTTAGGGCTCTCGGCCCCCAGCGTCAAGCCTGTTCGCCCGGAGCAAACGCATCTAATTTCCAAATTAGGATGCGTCTGTCCTGAACGTCGCGTCGATTGGCGCTTCACGACCCAGGCAGCCCGGATTAAACCAAAACGATTTTGTCTTAGAATTATCGCGCGACAGCGCATTGGTGATTCGGCAGAAAAGTCCGGATTTTTAATTCGACACAAGCAATCATTGCTGAGCAATATATACTGCCCCCGATGCATTAGCCGGAAATGGTGATTGTCGTGGGCGGTGGATGGCGTCTGTTCATGGAAGGGTCGTGTCATGCGGGTCGCGCCGGCAAGAACAACGCTGCAAGTGTGCTGTACTACCCTTCTCGTCTTCTCAATTGGCCTGCTTCTGTTGCCGTCGGCTGTGCTCAAAGCCGAAATGACGGCCGTTGTGCCACCAGCCATTTCGAATGGCGAAGGATCGCTCTTCCCAGACTATGAGACTGTATGGGAACTGCATCGTCTCCGGGAGAATGCCTGCGGCTCACTTTCTCTGCTTACAATTTTAAGGCGAATGCCAGTTCCTCTGGGACTTGGCCAGTCCTTGCCTCCTGCTGTTCGGCCGACGAATGTCGAAGTTGTGGCGCACGTGGTCCCTCCGATGGAGGCCTTTCCGGAGGCGGTTCTCATATCGACGGATGAAGCTCACAAGAACTGGCGACGTACAATCACGCTCGTGACCCCTGACGGGAATATGCCAGGTTACTAACGGCGTAAGCACGACAGCCTGCAACTTCTGAGTCTCGAACCCGTGCTATGTTCGCAGGGAGGACCCTATGAGCAGAACCTATTCCCGAGCCGCGTGGCGTGCGGTGATCCTCGTGATCGTAGTTATCTTGGGCCATACGTGTGTTTTTGCGCAAGCACGAAGTGCTGTGACAAGAGAAAGAGTGGCCGAGTGGCTGCGTTACCAGGAAGGGCAGGTCCATAGCGCCCGATTCGTGTTTGAAGTAACCCATAGCGTAACTCCGCCTGGGAGCGTGTCGCTCATTCGTGAGGCTTGCCGAAACCGCGGCCAGGAAAACGACTACGTCCACTATCTCGTTACGGACGAGTTCGTTGCAAGAAACAACGGGGTCGTCCAGTGGTGGCGGAAAGGTGTCGCCGAGCGATCCGATCGGTATCCGTATTCCGACGCCAAGTCCGCTTTCGACGCCAACGCACCGGTTCTGACCACGGCATTCGATGGGCAAGTGGTACGAGCGCTTGGGAAGACCGGGACTGGGCTGGCGGGATCCATTAACACGGTGGACGGGGCGGACTGGAACAGAGACAACAGAGTAGGACCCTATTCGCTTATTTACGAGTGGTACGGAACCCCGTATTCCAAGGTGGTTGCAGATGCGGCTGACTTCAAGATGTCCCCGGTAGTGAGGGATGGCAAGTCGTATACCGAGGTCACGCTGCTAGCAAACAAGACGGATTGGCTGACGGCTGTTCTCCTTCTGGATGAGAACCGTCGAATTGTCGAGCGTCAAGTATACGGGAAGCTTGACAAGGAGCCCGCGGCACGGCTATGGGAGAAAGTGATCATATCGGACTACCAATCGATCAAGGATGCCGGTGGTGAGACCATTTGGTTTCCACGCCAAGCCGTCTATCACCGATTCTGTGGCGCGCTGGCCAACGGTACTCCGGTGGAGTACTCTGCGGAGACTCTCAGAATTCGCGAAATTGCCCTTAACATTGACATCCCGGATTCCAAGTTCGTGTTGACGTTTCCGCCCGGGACAAGAATCTACGATGGCATGACCGGTCTAGGCTTTCTCGATAGAGCTGAAGAGTTGAACGCGCTGCTCGATGAGAGCGTTGACAAATTGCCTGCTGCGGCGCCGGCGAAAGTCCCTGTGGCCGTTACGAGCGAGGACGAACATATCACGCCGGCCTCAGCGGTGCCGAAGCCCAGGCCGGCAGTTGCAGTGGCGTCTGTCAGTCATTATCTGTGCTGGGTAATCCTAGCCGTTGTCGTTGTTGTTCTGGCGATAACGGCACTCGTCGTTCATCATCGGCGAACGCTGCGAGCGAGGCAGAGACCGACTTCCCAAACGCCGTAGAACCGGCATAAACCCCAGGCCAGAGGGGCTGTTGAAGAACACCGACGTGGCGGGTCAGAACCCCGCCACCTTTTTCAACAGCCCCGCAGACGCACCACTTCTGAAATCGCGATTGCTGCTTCAAGAGGGTACGCTCCACCCGATACCCCCCTTGCAAAACCCCGCCAAGCGGGTAATCTATGTCAGAGACATCGCCGGGTGGACCGGGATGTCCTGTTTTCACACCCCCGGGGGGAGAGGTCGTGCCTTCAGCCTCACGATTCAGGCGCATCATCAAGTACTCTCTGCCGGCGGCGGCCGTGCTCGCGGGGGCGCTCTGGGCAGGCGCGTGGTGGCACGAAAGACAGATCCTCTCGCTCTTCGAGGGGCCGGAGGTGAACTGGCCCGCCTCGCTTCTCGCCTATCGCCCCGGAATCCAATACGACCTCACTGAATACTACGGCGTCGAGGACTTGACGACCCCGGCCGACACGTCGCTGACGAACGTCGACGCCCGGAGTTCCGCGACCAGGATCTACAAGGTCTGCATCCCGACGCCCTACCGCGAGCCGGTGGAGATGAGCGGCCTGGGCATCCGCGAGCCGGTCGAAGGCGCCGTATTTCCGCCGAACCTCTGCGCCCCGAACGTCACGTGGGTGGACGCCGAGGACGACCTCTGGCTCGTTCGCATCGAGGCGCGAGGCGTCCGGAGGCAATGGCTCTCGCGCGAGCGGACGCTGACAATTCCCGACGAGGCGTGGGCCGAAATCGTCAAGTCGCCCGGGATGCCGGTGAGGATCGAAGTGAGGGGAATCCGGCGCTCGGGATTCGCCGGCAAGGCGCGGCCGGAGGTGAACGTCGCGCGGCTGACATGCTGCGTCTCGTTCGATCCGGCCGATCCCGTCGTGGTCTATCGCCTCGTCGACCCGCCCTTCCTCAACGTCAAGACGCCGAACACGTATTTCCGCGAGATCGCAAAGCGCGAGCCGAAGGTGCTGGTCGATTCGCGGGGCAAATATTGCGTCAACTGCCATTCCTTCTCGAATTCCTCGGGCACCGAGGGAACGCTGGCCCTTCAGGTGCGCGACATCGGGTCAGCCACCTCCGGCTCGGTGAGCTACCTTTCATTCTGCGACCTGGCCAAAGGCAAAGGCTACCGCGTGTCGATGCCGTTCCCGGTACAGATGACGACCTTCATGGCGTGGTCGTTCGACGGCACCCGGATCGCCTTCGCGGCGAACCAGGACCTTGCGTCGTTTGCGCCTTTTGTTCTGGAGACGCAGAACACGATGCAGTCGGAATCGGACATCGCGGTGATCGACACCCGCACGTGGACCGCGCGGCTCGTTCCGGGGGCGTCCGAGCCGGGCGTTATTGAGACCTTCCCGTCGTGGACCCCGGACGGCTCGAAGATCGTGTTCTGCTCCGGGCCGGCGAAGCGCCCCGAGCCGCTGACGCGCTTCGCGCTGCGCATCGTCCCGGCCGAGGGAGGCGTCGCGAAGCCGATCCCCAACATCCCCGACGACAATGCGTCCCGCGTCTATCCGCACTTCTCGGCCGACGGCCTGTGGCTCATGTTCACCCAGACCGCCGGCGGCGCCCTCGTCAAGCCGACGAGCGACCTCTATATCATGCCCGCCAACTTCAGCGAGGCGCCCAGGAAGCTTGAGTGCAACTCGCCCTACGCGGCCGACTCGTGGTATTCGTGGTCCTCCAACAGCCGCTGGATCGTCTTCACCTCGAAACGCGACGACGGCATCTTCGCGCGGCTCTACCTCGCGCATATCGACACCGACGGCCGAGCCTCTCCGCCCGTCAGGCTGCCGATTTCCGACGAGCCTCGCATGAGCTTCAACATCCCCGAGTTCGTCACGAGCGCGCCGACCGTCACCGACCGGCAGGTCTTCGACAGCATCGATTCCTCCCGCCCCGCCCGGCCGATCCCTCAGCCCCCGGTGAAGCATGACTGAGGGACGCCCTTCCGGATTGTTACCAGCCCTCACCGTGGCGGCGCTCGCCTTCGCCGCGTTCCTGCCGTCGCTCGCGTCGCCGACCGCGTGCGTCGATGCCGACGGGGTGCTTTCAATACCGATGCTTGCGACTCCGAGGAATATCCCCGCCGTATTCGGGCCGGACTTCCTCTTCTACACCGAGGGCGAATACCGCCCGCTCGGCTACGCCCTGCTGACGTTCGGCCGCGCCGTCACGGGCTCGGACAGAGTTCGGTTCTGGGGCGCATGGCTCGTCGCGTTTCATGCCCTGAGCGCCATGCTCGTCTTCTTCATCGCACGGCGGTTCTGCGAACGCGCGTGGCCGGCGTTTGCCGCCGGGGCGCTGTTCGCCGTCCATCCGCTGGCGTCGCTCTGGGCCGGGGATGCGGCGAGGTTCCCCGTCGTCGTCGGCGGACTCCTCACGCTCGGGGCGCTCGCCTGCTACCTCAGATTCATCAGGACTCGCGGCGTTGGGGCATTTCTTGCGTCGCTCGCCCTCTTCGCGGCGGCGCTCTTCGCCTCGCGCGGGGCGTGGGCGCTGCCGCCGGTGCTGCTCATCATCGAGCTGGCCCGGCAGCGCGAACGATTCCTCCCCGCGGCGGGCCGGTTCGCACTCTTCGCGCTTTTGGCTTTGTCCGTCGGGCTCATCGCGGCGTCCGTGCGGCCGAGTCCCGTGCGGTTCGTTTATCCCACGGCCGCGCCTGGTTCGGAACTTATCAGCTTCTACACGTTCATCGGCACGGCGCCGGACTTCCTCCGAGGAGTGTTCGTCGCGCGCGGGTTTCAGGCGCCTCCGGGGGAGTTCGCGAACAACGTGATGTCGTGGACCGAGCCGGCTTTCTTTGTCTCCGCGCTCGGGGCTCTCGGGCTGATGGTCTTCGCCGTTTACGAACTCACCCGGCGCAAGTGGCTCGGCCTCGGAATGCTCCTTGGCATCGCCGCCGCGCTTCCGTTCTCGTCGCTCGCCTTTCATCGGGTGAGCACGCGGCTCTCCTGGGACGCATGGTATCTCGTCGCCGCCGGGACGGCCCTGGCGCTCGGCGCCGTGGCGGATGCGCTCGCGGGCTCGTCAAGACGAATCGTGCGGACGGGCGTTGCGGCGGCCGCCGTTGCGTGGGTCGCCTGCTTCGCGGTGATGCTCGCACGGGAGAACATCGCCCGGAGAGACGCGGTGACGTGGTGGTCGCGCGTGGCGGAATTCGCCCCGCGGAGCGACAGCGCGTCGCGCAAGCTGGGCGAGGCCCTCTTCGCCGCGGGCCGCAGGCCGGAGGCCCTGGAGCGCCTTTTCAGCCCGACCACCGTCTCCATTCCCCGGAGCAGCTACGTAGCGGGCCTCGGCTACCTCCGCGACAACGAACTGCTCGCCGCGACCGTCCACTTCCTGCGCGCGGAGCGGTTCGACGAGTCGGACGGGCTCACGCGAAACCGCATCGTGATCTTCTCCGCGCGGCTTCTGCTCGCACTCGGGGCCAACGACTTCGCCGAGGCTTCCGCCTCGCACGCGCTCGCCTGGAACCCGTGGGAGGCCGCGGCGATGAACGTCAACGCCCGGTCGCTCACGAGCAAGGGATACTACCGCGCCGCGCGCAGGTTCGCCGAGCGCGCGCATGAAATCGTCCCGGACGACCCCGAGGCCGCCGCCATTCTTGCTCGGCTCGATCTCCTTGAGTCCCAGCCCGCCGATGCTGCGCCCCGCGTGGTGCGGCCGACGCCGCCGGCGATGCTTCGATACCTCGTCGGAGAGCAGCGCACGAGCGAGCTTTGCCGGATGATGACGGCGCTGGCCCAGACGTTCCCCGAGGATCCGCTCATACAGACGGAGGCCGGGATGAGCCTGCTGAACGAGGGGCGGCCGGAGGCGGCGCGCGAACGCCTGGCCACGGCGGCTAAGCAGCTTCCCACTCACCCGTATCTCTGGTCCGTCTCCGCGCCCGGCGACTCGCCGACGATGCACACGCCGGCGCCCGGGAACCGCGACGCCGAGTTCTGGAATCACATGGGCTACCTGCTTTACCAGCGTGGCAGCCTGGCTGAGGCGATTTCCTGCTTCCATGCGGCCATCGACGCCGCGCCCAAGTTCGGCGCCGCGCACAACAACCTTGGCCTCGTGCTTGAAGTCCAGGGCAAGCACCCCGAAGCGATCGAGTGCTTCCGCGCCGCGATTCGCCTTTCGCCCTCGGAACCCGACGCTTGGCGCAATCTCGCCACGGCGCTCCTGGCTATTCGCGACTGCGCCGGCACGCTCGCGACGCTCGAAGACGGCCTCAAGGCTGTTCCGGACGACCGCGAGATGGAATTAAAGCTGGCTTGGGTGCTCGCCGCCGCGCCCGAGGCGTCCATGCGCTCCGGAGAGCGCGCGGTCAAGCTGGCCGAAGAGGCTCTCTCCGAGCCCGGCGCCCGGCGATCGAACGACGTCGGCATCCTCGCCGCGGCTTACGCGGAGGCGGGCGACTACGACCACGCCGTCTCGGCAGCCAAAGAGGCCGAGGCCATGGCGCGGATGGAGAAGGTCCCGGGACTGGCGGAATCGATGGCCGAGCGGCTGGCGTGCTATGAGAAGAAGACGCCGTGGCGCATGAAGTGAGCCCGAAGCCCGCGCGTCAGGAGGAGACGGCCGCCGCGCCGTCAATCTCGACGAGGAGGTCGTGCCGGCAGACGTCGCCCTTGACGAATATCCACGGCAGGTCCGGCCACCCGGCGCGCTTCATCTCGCGACGGAGGACGCGTTCGTAGGAGGCGGACTTGCAGTACCACACCGCCTCGCAGAGGTCGGCGATGCGCGCGCCGCCGGCTTTGGCAATGGCCTCGAAGTTCTCGACGGCCCTGCGCGCCTGCATCACGGGGTCGCCCACGTGAACGGACTGGCCCGTCTCGTCGATGGAGGCGGTGCCCGCAAGATAGACGAGCGCCCCGCCGCGGAAATCCACCCTCGCCCCACGAGCGAACGCCGAGCCGTAGGCCGTCGCTTCGTTCTGGAGCGGATTGCGCAAGCGATTGAACGGCGATCGCCTCAACGGCCCCTTCGACACCGCGAAGACGTCCATCACGCACTCGCACTCGTCGGAAAGCTTGCCCTGAATGCCGGTGCTCGTGGGGATGGAGAAGCCCTTGCGGCCGATGATCCCGGCGCGTCGATAGAAAGGCGTGCGCACGGCGTTGAAGGAGTTGTACCAATCGAGCAGCCGGCGAACGTAGATTCGCGTGCAGGCGACGTTGGCGTAGCCCATGCCGGCCGATCGGAGCGCTTTGAGCGCGCGGGCGAACATGCGCTTCGCCTGCGCCTCGGCCGTCCCCGGCGACGAACGGCCGACGCCGTGCATCGTGGAGAGATACGCGCGCGCGACGAGGCCCTTCGAAACCTTGAACCCGGCGATGCCGCGGGCCTCGCGGATCGGCAGGATGCGGACGCCCTTCGATTCGCGCACGAGCGTCATCTCGATGCCGGCGGGTGAGGCGCCCGAAACAGGCGCGCATTCAAGATACGTCACCGGCCCGGACGGATCGATGCCCGCCGCGACCAACTCCGCCGAGCGCGCGCCGAGCACCTGGGGCTTGTCCCGAAGCCGGCCGAAGACCCTCTCGCCCACGATGCGCAGCGACTCGGGCGACTCGACCGATCCCGCCACGGCCCGATAGACCGCGGCCGACTGCGCGAGCGACCCGGCCCCCCCGCGGGCCGAGGCCCACACGCGGAATTCCTCCACGCCGGCGAGCGTGAGACGGGTGACCTTAATCTCCACCTGCGGCTTCGGGCTCTTGGGTCTCATACCTACCTTTTCGGCAAGAGGGACGCTGCTACTTTACCGCCGAGCCGAGCCGCTTGCCATCGCGGCCTATCCACCAGGCGTCGTCACCGGCGCGAACCAGCGCCCGGCCCCCGTGAAAGTCGAACGCCTCGTCGAACTGGTGCGCGATCGCCGCCACGCCCGTCCGGTCCACGTAGCCCCATCGCCCGCCCAGGTCGGCCGCGGCGAGGCCGTCGCTGAAGTCCCGAACCGCGGCGAACCTCGGCGCCACCGCGACCGTGCCGTCCCGGGCGGCGAAGCCCCACTTCATCCCGCCCGCCGGAGGCCCGGAGCCTTCGGCCTTGAGCGACGCGTCGCCCACGCCGACGGCCGCAAGCCCTTCCTGCATGTCGAACGCGGCGCTGAACTCACCGGAGCCGACCCGGTTCCCCGCGCAGTCGACGAATCGCCACAAAACACCAACGCGGACCCGCGCAACGCCTTCCGCAAACGATCCCGCGTGATCAAACGACGGGCGAATCGCAAGGGCGCCCTTCGCGTCCACAAAGCCCCAGCTTTCGCCCATGCGCACGAACGCCAGCCCCTCGGAGAAATCTCCCGCGTCGTCAAACTGCGCGGCGACGGCGAACTTGCCCTGCTTGTCAATGAACCCCCAGCTTCCGTCCGATTTCGCGCGGGCGAGGCCGCCGTGAAAGTCGCCGCAATCCTCGAACTGCGGCGGAACGGCCCAGCGGCCGTCGGGGTCGATGAATCCCCACTTTCCGCCGGAGCGCACGGCGGCAACCCCTTCGGCGAAGGGCTCGGCCCACTCGGCGTCCTCGGCAAGGAGCGGCTTGCCGGCGGGGTTGATGAAGTTCCAACCGCCGATGTCCTCCGTGTCCGAGTCGCCGCGCGGTCTGCGGCAACGCGCGAGGCCGCAGGAGAAATCATCCACCCAATCATATCGCGGTTCAACAACCCATGCGCCCTGCGAATTCACGACGCCCCACTGGATGACGCTGACCTTGCCGCCGTCGACGCTCGCCCCGCCGCTTGCGGGGGCCGAGCCGGAGGCAAAGTTGCCGGCGCCATAGAATCGCGGCGCAATCGCCGCATCGCCCGACGCGTCGCACCAGCCCCACAGGCCCTTGGCACGCACCGGTCCAAGACCATCGCTGAAACGCAACGACGCGCCGGAGGACCTCGCCGCCTGAGCCATGCGAAGGCGAATCCGGTGATCCACCAGGCCCGGGTTTGCCTGCCCCGGAGCGACCGCGGGCGGACGCTCGCAGCCGAGGAGGACCGCTGCTGTTATGAGTGTGGCGACGGCCCGCCTCATATTACGCCCCTGAGACTGCGACGGCGATCTACTTCGCCGCCCAGAGGGAGCCGCGGCGCTGAATTTCGAGGACCTCGGGAACACCGAAGTCGACCGCGACGTGTCCGCACGACGAGTAGAACACGCGCCCGGCGCCATAACGCCGCTTCCACACCACCGGCATCACCGTGCCCTTGATCCAGTCGCAGCCGGCGTGCAGGCCGCTGAAGGTCGTCGTCGCCAGAACCTCGTTCGACGGGTCGGTGTGGAGATAATACTGCTCGGAGTGCATCTTGAAATCCTTGAGCCCCTGGGTAATCGGGTCGGTGTGGTTCGTGATGTTCACCTCGTAATCGATGACCCCGCCCGGATGCGCAACCCACTGGCCGCCGGTCATGAACTGGTAGCCCGTGTTCAGGCGGAAGGAGTCGCACATGCCGCCATGCCAGCCGGCGAGACCCACGCCGGATTTCACGGCTTCGAGGAGAGGCTTTTCCTGCTCCGGCTTGATCTGCCCCATGGTCCACATCGGGACGATGAGGCTGAGGCCGGACATAAGCTGCGTGTCGAGGTAGGCGTCCAGGGTGTCGCGCAGCGTGACCTCGAAGCCGGAGGCCGAGAGGGCCTTGCCGACGATCTCGGAGCACGCCTTCGGCTCGTGACCTGCCCAGCCGCCGTAGACGATGAGAGCCTTCTTCATTTCAGGTGTCCTTGGGTTAGAGCGTTGACGTCAGGTTGCTTACTTGTCCAGCGTCCCCGGTTTCAGTCCGACGGGCAGAGCCTCGGGACGCTCGCACGCGCTCTTGATGTGCACGTGGCGGCCGGCCTTCGACGATTCCGCGAACGACTGCATCACGTCGAGCACGTGATAGGCCAGCGCCCCCGACGCGCGGTGCTTGCGGCCGGAAAGGATCGCGCAGGCCATGTCGGCGACGCCAATACCTCGGCCGACGTTGTCGGAATGCGTCAGCGCAATGTCGCGCCACTCGCGCTGGTCCTTCAACCGCAGGCCCACCTGCCCGCCGAACGTGTTGGGGTCGGGGACCACCAGCGTGCCCTCGGTGCCGTAGATCTCGATCGTCGGCAGGTGGTGCTTCCACGTGTCGAAGCTCATGACGATGGTGCCGATGGCGCCGGAGGCGAAGTCCATCGTGCCGGCGATGTGCGTCGGGGTCTCCACCTTAATGCGCTTGCCGTAAAGCGGCTTGCTGGTGATCGTGCGCTCGGGGAAGGTGATGCGCGCCGAGCCGGACACGCGGGCGATGGGCCCCATGAGGTTCACGAGCGCGGTGAGGTAGTACGGCCCCATGTCGAACATCGGGCCGCCGCCCTTCTTGTAGTAGAACTCCGGTGACGGGTGCCAACTTTCGTGCCCGTGACCGGCCAGGAACGCGGTGCAGGCGACCGGCTCGCCGATGGCCCCCTGGTCGATGAGCCTGCGGCAGGTCTGGCCGCCGCCGCCCAGGAACGTGTCCGGGGCGCAGCCGACGCGGACCTTCTTCTTCGTCGCGGCGGCGATCTCGGCCTTGCCTTCCTCCCGGCGAACGCCGAGGGGCTTCTCCACGTAGACATTCTTTCCCGCGGCGATGGCGGCAAGGTTCACCGGGGCGTGGGCCTTGGGGATCGTCAGGTTGAGGACGATGTCGATCGAATCGTCCGCGAGGAGATCCTTGACCGTCATCACACGGGGCACGCCGAACTCCGCGGCCCGGCCGGCGGCCTTGTCCTTCACGAGGTCCGCGCAGGCGACAACGTCCAGAACCGGGTAAGTCTTCATCCACTTGAAATAGGCGCCGCTGATGGCGCCGCAGCCGACGACTCCCACCGTGACCTTGGATTTCATCCCATGTCCTTAAAAGAAATAATCGACCTTGTCCGCCCCGATATACGCGCGGGGCCGAAACGAATGCAGATGGTGTAAACAAAACCGACCCGGCCGTCAAGAATTATGTGCCTCGGCGTCCGGGGCGGGTGTGACAACCAAGAGTGGTACTATGGGACAAATGTTGGTAGACTCCCC
>JBBIVY010000041.1:0-26106 GCA_037439485.1 Planctomycetota bacterium
GATACAAGTTTGTCAACCACTCCGTCAGCCCATCTGTCCGACCAATCATAAAATGCCTTGGCAAGCTTGACGCGGACATCCGCCTTTTGCGCGAAGGAAGGCGTTGCCAGAAGCAGGCTGCCGCCAAGAAGCGTACCTAAAATTGCTTGAGATAACCAACTGCACGAGATTGGCTGAGGCTGAGCAGAATTATGCTGCATGTATCACCCTCATTCCTTGCAGCGTCCGAGGTGAACAAACGCTCCCTCTTTAGATTATCACTCCGTTACTTCTGAAATGAGGGAATGCGGTTTCGTCCGAACATTACACCTGCTTGCGGCCGTACGGCCCATCTGGCACCAGGTTATATCGAGACGCTGCCTCTGCCTCTGCGTGCCTGCCACTCGATATGTAATTACCGCGAATAGACGTAGCGACGCAAGAATAAATTCCGGCGACATTAGTATGTCGCTGCGAGTGATTGCCGTTGTTTGGGTTGCGGAAGTGAAACGTTCGTGCTTATTGATGGGGCGGCGCGGATGCGTACAGCGATGTTGGGGCAGCCGGCAAATGCCTCGGGGCGGCCCTTATTTTACAAACGTCACGTGCCCGAAGAGGAACGGCATGTGATTGGAGCCGGTGACGGGGGCCCAGTTGGAGTATTCCTCGACGTTGACGGTGCGGCCGCGGGCGTCTTTCTCGGTGAGCTTGAGCGAGTCGTCGCAGCGGCAGAAGTTCATGCGCCAGGTGGCGCCGGCCTTCGGGACCTCGATGGGGACCTGCTTGAAGAGCCGGCAGTCGATGAGCTTCCGCCCGCGCTGCTCGTCGGGGACGACGTTGACAAGCGCCGAGTACGGAATCCGCCACTCCACCGTCCAGCCCTTGTCCGTGTCCGCCGGGTTATTGAGCGTGCCGTCGACCTTTACCGCCGAGGCGATTCCCTTCGGTTCATAAGAGGTGGCGGCGCTCTTGTCGTTGAATCGCTGCCAGGGCGGCGTCGTGAACCAGTCGGTCTCGGGCCGGAAGTCCGCCCACAGATAGTCCGCCGTGGCTCCGTTGGCCGCGACGTGAATCTCGACGTAGGACTTCTCGTCGGCGTCGGGGTCGATGAATAGCTCAACCACGTCGTGCTTCCAGAGGTCGTCGTCGTGTCCGGTGCGCGGGGCGTGGACGTCCGGATCGTCGCACTCGAACGCGACGTAGAGCGCCTCGTCGTCCCAGAGCGCGCGAACGCGCGTGCCGTAATGGACCGGGCCGCCGAGTTCGGCCTCCACCAGCGAAACGACGTTCGCCTCCTTCCACGCCGGCTCGTCGAGGACGCCGTCGAGCTTGATCTCGCCCGTGCGGCGCTTCACCTCGTAGCGAGGCAGCTCCAGGTCCTTGAACCACGCCTCTCGCGCCGGGCGGTCCATCTTCCTGAGTTCCGCGCGCTGCTCCTTCGACATCGGCCAGGTGTGCTTCACCGCTGCCCCTCCCGCAAGGATGACCGTCGCCAGAATAAGGACTATTGCCGCCGCCCGGATGGTCATGCTGAGCCCTTTCGATGATCCCGTTCGTCTCGCGAGGTGTGTATCTTACGGATCCAGGCCGATTCGACAAGCATAATCTGCTCAAGCACGCCGCCCTACGTCGCCAGGTTTTCAAAGATCCGTCACTTCGCGAAACCAGTTCTCTTTGCCTCTCGAACTATCGAATGCGTTTTTCGGCAGAAAACTCCACAATCCAAGGAATCCACAGAATCCACGAATACTGCCTACTGGCCCTTTGCTCTTATCGCATGAAAGATCGATGTGTAGACTTTGTTTCCGGAGACCATGTCTGACCCCGGTGTCCGACCGTGCCTCCCTCCCTATCTGATAGGGCGTAGAATTCGCCTTGCAGCAGAAAGCCACGTTATTCTACACTACGCTAACGGGTTGGTCAACTACGTTCTGTGGAATATCGCATTATTTCAGGGGCGAGGCTCCTTTGGAAGATGCTGAACAGCAACAATAGCTATAAAAAGCCACATACGCTTGACATGATGCACGGTAGGGCCGTTGGAGGAAATCCCGGTTTGTTGGTCTCGTACGGGAGGGGTTAGATATGGTTCCCCCGGAACCGACCGGGCTGTGGCACGCCCATATCATCGATTGCCTTTGGCCCGATTGTGGGTAATGCAGAGCATCTGGCAGTTCTTGGGCGAACTTCCGCCGCCCTTGCTCCACGCTGCAACGTGGTCGGCGTCCATTTCGTCGAACTCATAGATTTTGCTCTTGTTCGCGGCGTGCCCAATCGCGCAGAGCGGGCAGTTGGATTTGCGCTTCCCCTTTGCCGCGCTGGTTTGCTTCTCATAGACTGACTGCTTGGTGGCATCGTCGAACACGCGCACATCCAGGAGCTTCGTGTCTTGCAGGCCGCCGAGAATGTATTCGAAGACGCCGCGACGGTTCTTGACGTAGGGGTCGCCATAAAGCCGCTTGACCTCGGCAGAAACTTTGGCCGGATCGTAGGACTTGCCATGGTACTCCTCGTACAGCTTTCCCCACTCCAGGCCCTGCATCTCTTTCTTGACGTCGTTGAAAACCGTTGAAACCCAGTCGATCACGCTGTTGAAGTAGGTCTTCAGTTCCTTGATGTTCTTGTCTTTGCGATGAGCGCTCATGTAGCCGCCGATATCGCCCTTGCTCACCCAATCCAGCGCCCGCTCCAAAAACTCCTGCCGGTTTGCGCTGCCCTTGACGTACGCGCTCCACTTCTGGATGTTCGCGTTCTGGCTGTTGCTGAACTCGGCCTTTGCGAGCGTTACGAACCGTCCCGAGTAGATGGCGTTCAGGAGCTCTTGGGAGTTGAGCGGCACACCGGCGATGTTGATCGTCTCAAACCACTGCTTGATCTCGGTCTCCGTGCCCTCGCACTCGTAGATCAGCAGTTTCGAGTCGCGAATCTTGGCTTGCTGGTCGGCGGGCAGGCTGTCGAAGTACTTTGGGTTGCCGTTGTCCATGATCGCGAACTTGCCCGTAACGAACCGTCCGATGCTGGTGATCCGCTGCTGGCCGTCCAGCACTTCGAACTTGTCCTTCGCGACGGTGTTGAAATAGATCAGCCCCAGCGGATACTTCTTGAGCAGCGAGTGGATCACATCCTGCTCTTTCTTGCCGCCATTGATGTCCTTGTAGAAATAGGCCCGCTGGTATTCCGGCTGAATGGTGAGCTTTCCGCCCAGCCCGAAAAGCCCCTTGCCTTCCAATTCGTTGTACACAAACCCGTCGCAAATGTCGGCGACGGTGATGTCGGTTCTCAACGTGGTGTTCACTTCTTCCTCCCTCCTGCGGGGCGGGTACGACGGCGGATGAAGACTCGCTTGAATTGCTGAATGTAGTACCCGCCATCCACAATGTAGTAGGTCTGGTCTGTCGGGGGGCGATCCACCTTAATCGCTACGCCGTCGTTGAGCTTGGTCACCTTGCTTTTCTTTCCTGACTTGTCGACTTGAACTTGTTTATCGTACTTCCTTGTCTGCATGTGGTAGCTCTTTTCGTATCCCAGAATCTCGAACTGGTCGGGGTTGTGCTTGTCGAGGAAGGTAACCGGAACGCCCATGACGCCGTCGTAGTCGCTGGGGATTTCCCTGTAGGTGCCAACCTCGATCGCGTCGTAGTTGTCGTACCGGTCGTAAGCGGCCTTGCCCCTCAGTTTCTTACTGAACTTCAGGTTCTCGGACATAGTCATCAGGCGTAGCTTCTGGTGGCGGCGGCCATGGTCCAGGTTTGTGAACCACATGATGCTTCCCATGCTGAAGTACTTCACGCCGTTCAGGATCTTCTTGCGCGATTCGGTCTTGATGTCGTAGTCGTCCTGGACCTGGAACCACTTCGTTCCGCCGTTGTCAATTCCGAGCCACAACTTGTTGTCCTTGATGAGGGGGAAGATCTCCTTATAGGTGATCGCGTTCTGGTTCCCGATAATCAGGAACTTCTTGCTGTACTCCACGAGCTGGGCCAGGTACTCGCGAAAGAGGGAGAAGGGCGGGTTGGTGACAACGATGTCCGCCTCTTTCAAGAGTGCGATGCACTCGGCGCTGCGGAAATCGCCGCCGGCGTACTTGTCGTCTCCCTTCAAGGCTACGCGTGCGGCTTTGTTGCGCTTGAGGAACAACTTTACGTCTTCGATGTCCGTCGCTCCGTTGCTGTCCTCGTCTTTCACATGGTCGAGGGTGACGGCGAGGGCCTTGGGCTTCCGGCGCTTGCCATTCCCCTCGTTGTATTCCGGGAACAAGGTGCCTTGGCCGGCAATCGGGGAGCCGTCGTAACTGGTGGTGACGAGCTTCTTGAGACCGAGCTTGTTGAAGTTGGCGGCGAAGTACTTGAAGAAATTGCTCTCGAAGGGGTCGTCGCAGTTGCAGTAGACGACCTTGCCGCGGAAGGTGTCGCGGTCGAACTCAAGGTAGGCTTCGACCTCTTTCTGGATGTCGACGTACTGGGTGTAGAACTCGTCCTGCTTGGCCGCCTTCGCGTCGCCCAGGTTTCGATTTAGCGCCTTCTTCGTCATTCGGCTATTCCCACATATCGTCTATGGTCGATCAGGTGTCTTCCAAATGGTGGTCCAACTCTTTATTCTACGACAACTGCCGCTTGCTGGGGTCAGCCGACCCACGGGCGAATTCTAAACTCAAAATGCCCGCCCAGTCAAACATATTTGCCGCATAGGGGGCTTCCGACGACAACAGCAGCGGTTCGTCCCGTGCGATGGCGTCGGCGGGGTTCCGGAAACATCATATTTAACATCTTTGCCCCGCTCGATCTGTTGGGATCAAAATCGAGGGCGGGACCGCGCCCATTTGCCCTTCCCCCGAGGAGCGGTCGACCCGTTGACCCCCTGCCCCGCCACGGATATACTCACTTCCCGCACCTTTCCAGGGAGACACCATGAAGGCACGGGAAATCCGCGAGCACATCCTTCGGCGGGCGCACTGGGTGGACCCGGTGAAGACGGTGGACACGTTCAAGCACGGAGACCCGGAAGTCGAGGTGAAGAAGGTGGCGGTGACGTGGATGCTGACGATGGAGGCCATCGACGAGGCGGAGCGCGTCGGGGCGAACGTGGTCGTCACGCACGAGCCGACGTTCTACGATCATTACGACGCGGTGAGCGAGGTGTCGCGCCATGAAGTCTATCGGGCCAAGCGCGCGCGGCTGGACGAGGCCGGGCTGACGGTGATGCGCATCCATGACGCGTGGGACACCTGGCCGGAGATCGGCATCGGGGATAAGCTCGCGCGCGCGCTGGGGCTGAAGATCGTGGCCGAGGCCGATGCCTATATCAAGGTGGGCCGGACGGCGAGGCCGACGACGCTCGGGGCGTTCGCATCGCTCGCGCGGAAGCGCCTCAAGATGGACGGCGTCGGCCTCATGGGCGATCCCAGGGCGAAGGTGCGCCGGGTGGGGCTCTGCTACGGCGCCCTCGGCGGACTCGACGCGATGAGGAAGTTCCTGGCGCTGGAGCCGGACGTGATCCTTGCAGGAGAGTTGTGCCACTGGCGGGACGTCCGCTATCTCCAGGACGCGCGGATGCCGCTGATCCTCGCCGACCACGCCACCACCGAAGAGCCCGGCATGAAGTCCCTCGCGGACTACCTCCGCCGGACCCTCGGCGTGCCGACGCACTTCATCAAGGTCGGCTCCTGCCTGAAGACGTGGAGCAGGTGAGGCGATTTTGGCTTTTGGCTTACGCCGAAAACAGAAAGAGCCGCAGACGTCCCGACAAATCGGAATCGCCTGCGGCTTCTGTGTCTAAGCCGCTTCAATCCAAAACCCAAAACCGGAAGCGGCCGCGCCCTATTCCCTTACGGGCACCACGCGCTTGACGGCGGGCACGGCCTCCTGGAGGACGCGCTGGACGCCGAACTGGAGCGTCATCATGGCGCCCGGGCAGCCGGCGCAGGCACCGCGGAGTTTCACCTTCACCGTGTCGTCGTCGTCGATGGACACCAGTTCGATGTCGCCGCCGTCGGCCTGGAGCGCCGGACGGATTTCTTCGAGCTTCTGCTTCACGAGTTCCTTGTCGGTGTCGAGCATGATATTCTCCGGCTCCCCTGGTTGGGTTGGCTTCTGTCGCTGTTCCAAAACGGCAAGGCATCCGCAGATTACGCAGATGACGCAGGTTAGACTCAAAACAAACAACGGCAGAAGAAACCGGGATTACTCAGATTTCAGACGCCATGAAACGATTTCCAGAAGACGCGCGATACTTTCTGAAATCTGCGTCATCCCTTCTTTTTCTGCAGTTGTTTGTTTCCTGCCCCCCAATCTGCGAAATCTGCGTAATCTGCGGATGCATTCTCTTCTTCTTCTTCTTCCTCCGCAGTCACGGCCGCAACGAGGCAAACGTCATTTGGAAAGAGCAGTGATCTGCTCGACGATCTTCTCGCGGGGGACGACGCCCACGATGCGGGCGGCTTCCTTGCCGCTCTTGAAGAAGATCATCGTCGGGACGTTCATCACGTTGAACTTCGCCGCGGTGTTGCGGCTTTCGTCGACGTCGAGCGAGTAGACCTTTGCCGTCCCCGCGACTTCGCCGGCCACCTGCGCGATGATCGGGGCGAGCATCCGGCACGGCGGGCACCAGCTCGCCGCGAAATCCACCAGCACCACGCCCGAGCTGCTGCCGACCTTGATTTCGAAGTCCTTGTCCGTGACCTTCGGGACGCCTTCAGCCATCGTGATTCCCCTTTCTTGGCTTGATCCTACTTGTGCGTCTCGCGGAAATTCTTGATCGCCTCGCGGAGCGCGTCCGCGGCGAGGTTCGAGCAGTGCATCTTCGCGGCCGGAAGGCCGTCGAGCGCCTCGGCCACGTCGTCGCGCGTCAGCTTCTCCGCCTCTTCCAGCTTCATCCCCTTCGCCATCTCGGTGATGATGCTGCTCGTCGCAATGGCCGCCGCGCAGCCGAGCGTCTGGAAGCGGATGTCCTTGATCGTGTCGTCGCCGACCATGATGCCGATTTTCATCATGTCGCCGCATTGGGGGTTGCCCACTTCGCCCACGCCGTCGGGGGTTTCGAAGGTCCCCACGTTGCGCGGATTGCGGAAGTGTTCCATGACCTTGTCGGAATACATGCCCTGTCCTTTCGTTCAGTCGTGGCTGCCGTGGTCGTGCTCGTGGCGCGTCAGGGTCGCCGGCAGCGGCGTCGTGCGCTTGTAGGTCGGCGACATCGCGCGCAGCTTCTTGACGATCGGCGGGAAGACCGCGAGCACCCGGTCGATCTCCTCCTCCGTGTTGTGCCGCCCCATCGAGAACCGCACGGACCCGTGCGCGACCTCCGCCGGCATGCCCATCGCCAGCAACACGTGCGACGGGTCGAGCGAGCCGGTCGTGCAGGCCGAGCCGGAACTCACGCAGATGTCTTCCCCGTCGAGGCACAGCAGCATCGCCTCCCCTTCGACCCCCTCCACGCACACGTGAACCATGCCCGGAAGCTGCCGGTCGAGCGCGCCGTTGACGCGGAGGTCGGGGATCGAGGCGACGAGCCCCTCGCGGAGCCTCGCCGCGAGTTTTCTCAGCCGCTCGGCGTCCTCAGCCATGTGTTCGGTGGCGAGCTTCGCCGCCGCGCCCAGGCCCACGATGCCCTGCACGTTGTGCGTCCCGGCGCGCTTGTTGCGCTCCTGGCCGCCGCCATGCATGAATCGCTGGATGCGGGTGCCTTTGCGGAGATACATGGCCCCGACGCCCTTCGGCCCGTAGAACTTGTGCGCGGAGAGGCTGAGGAGGTCGACGCCGAGTGCGTTGACGTCGGTCGGGATCTTTCCCACGCTCTGCACGGCGTCCGTGTGGAAGGTGACGCCGGCCTCGCGGGCGATTTTGCCGATCTCGGCGACGGGCTCGACGGTGCCGACCTCGTTGTTCGCGTGCATGATGGAGATGAGGATGGTGTCCTTGCGGACGGCCTTTTTCACGTCGGCCGGGTCGATGAGCGCCTTCGAGTCCACGGGCACCGTGGTGATCTCGAAGCCGAGCTTCTTGAGGAACTCGCAGGTCTCGAGGACGGCGTGATGCTCGATGGCGGAGGTGATGATGTGCTTGCCCTTGTCCTGGCGGGAGAAGGCGATGCCCTGGAGTGCCCAGTTGTCGCTTTCGGTGCCGCCCGAGGTGAAATAGACCTCATCGGGGGAGCATCCGAGGAGCTTTGCCATCGCGGCGCGGGCCTGCTCGACGGCCTCGTTGGACTTGAGTCCCAGCGAATAGAGCGTTGCAGGGTTTCCGAAGAAGAGGCAGCAATACTGGCCCATCTCGCGGTGGACGGCGACGTCCATCGGGGTCGTTGCGGCGTGATCGAGGTAGATAAGCTGCGGTTTCATGGCCTCCTCCTGTCGCGATGCGACTCTCGTTGCTTTTTGCTCCCCATAGTATAGCGCCAAGAGGGGGCAAGGCAAACCGAAAAGACCGGGAAGGCCGCCGGACGGGGCTTGAGGCTCGAGGCACAGCAAGAGGGCCATCGCGCGACCGCAGCTTTTTCTGCCGTACCTCAAGCCTCAAGCCCCAAGCCTCAAGTTTTATCCGAAAAATGCCCTTGACAGTCGAAACGGTCTTTTCTACCCTTTCGAGGTCTTTACGCACCCTCTCCATACTCCTACGGAGTCCTCTATGCGCACGTTTATGGCCATGGTGCTGGGGCTGGCGGTGTCCGGGGCGGCGTTCGGCCAGGGTTTCATCACGAAGGCCGATCAGGATGCGCGGAAGAAGGATCTTCAGACGGCCGCCCAGAAGCTTCTGGATACGCCCGATACGCACGAGCGTATTAAGATGCTGGCGGACATGATCAAGAAGGACGTCATCGCCGACAGCGCGGGCAAGCCCATGGGCGACGGCTTCGCGGTGGAGGCGTTCGGGTGGCTCTATAAGCAGGGCCTCAAGGGCGAGCCCGACGTCGATGCGCGTCTCGTTGCGGTGGTGGGTCTGGAGTCGCTTTCCTCTCCGGCCATGCGCGACATTCTCGTCGAGGCGGCGAGCACCGACCCTTCCGACGCGGTGCAGCTCCGGGCCATCCAGGCGATTGAGAAACGCGGGATCATTCGCGCGGGCAAGGACATGGTGCTGAAGCTCCGCTCCGCGAACATGGAGGTGGCGACCGCCGCCGCGCGGTGCCTGGCGGCGATCAACTATGACCCGCAGAATTCGACGGCCGGGGCGATGATCGATCTCATGGCCGACGCCCAGAGCAAGCTCGGCCAGGCCGCCGCCGACGACCCGACGCGCGCCGACGCGCAGCGGTTCATCCAGGTGCTCGGGCAGTCCTGCTCCACGCTCGTGCCGTCGTTGTCGTGGAACCCCGGCCAGACGCCCGAAGACATGGCCCGGGAACTGGCCAAGTTCACCGGCTGGTGGAACGCGAAGTTCCTCCCCGGCCTCAAGGACGCCAAGATCGATGCCCGCCGCGAGGCCCTGGGCTCGATTCTCAGGACGGGCGACCGCGCGGCCTTCCCGGCCGTCCTCGATGCGACCCAGAAGGAAATCACGCGTCTCGCCGGCGGCGATTTCAACGAAAAGGAAGCCGCGCTCCAGTTCGTCGTCGACGCGAGCCGCGTCCTCGCCCGCGTCTCCTCCCAGCCCGACACAGAGCTTCGTCCCAGCTCCACCCCCGACGAGATGAGCGCCGCGGTGAAGAAGTGGCAGGAGTGGCTGGCGAAGCAGAAGTAGCCCTCACCCGCCGTGCCATGAAAGAGGCGCCGTCACGCGACGGCGCCTCTTTTGCTTCGACTTCGGCGGCCAGTCGTACAAGATGTCCGTGGAGTTCCACAATCGCTTCCAGGCCGCGTTTAAGGAACAGGACCCATCACCATGTCCTCCGTCACCGCAACTCGCAAAGGCCGCATTGTCGAGGTGAAGAGCCCGTACTGGACCGTCGAACATGACGCGTCGCAGGGAGGGTGCATCACGTCGGTCGTGTTCGCGCACGGGTCGGGGAAGAACCTGCTGACGGGACCCGTTTCGGCGCGGGTGAGAAACCTGGAGGCGCACCCGACGTCGGACGCGTCGAGCCCGAACTTCTTCGAGCAGAAGTTCGACCAGAGCGCCCGCGTCGAGATCGAGACGCTCGCGGAGTCCGTCGCCGTCGTCTCCTCCGGCACGCTCCGCCTCAAGTCGGGCGACGACATCGGCGTCCGCTACCGCGCGCGCGTCGAGTACCGCGACTGGGGCCTCGTCGCCTGCGAACTGGAACTGGCCTCCGACAACGAGCGGCGCGACATCGTCGAGGTCTCCGCCTTCGACCTGCCGGTGCGCGCCGGGATGACCGACGCCTACGTCCGCGAGAACCCCGCCGTGATGCCCGGCGGGCTCACCAGCGGGGGCAAATGGTTCCGCCTCGGCGCACAGGGCGCGAGCTACTCGCACCGCTACGTCCCGATGCACGTCGTGGTCTTCGAGCGGGGAGGCGAGGGTATCGAGTTCACCGCGCCGAGCGACGTCGAGGGCTGGAACACCGCGGCGAATTCCGATCCCGGCATGGGCTATTTCTACGTCGGAGCGTCGTGGGACGTCGCGGGCGGCACGCTCTTCTCCGCGGCGCCCTACTGCGTCGCCTACCGTCGAAACCCGACGACGCTTTCGGGCTCGATCAAGCTCCGCTGGTGCTTCGGCCTGCCGTTCCTCAAGCCGAAGGACGAGGTCTTCGCCTCCTGGTTCCACGCGAGCGCCGGCAGCCGGTGGCTCTCCGACGCCGAGATCGAGGCCCTCGCCCGCTCGGGCGTGAAGCTCCTGCGCTTCCATAACGACTACCGCGAAGACGGCCCGTTCTGGCACGATGGCATGTATCCGCCCTACGACCCCGCGGGCATGAAAGAGCTTCGGCGCGTGGTCGACACCGCTCACCGATGCGGGATGAAGATCATCCCCTACATCAGCGTGAAGGAACTTCACCCCGACACGCCGGGCTGCAAGGAGAACCAGGCTGACTGGCGGCTTGAGCAGGGGCCGACCTTCCAGGAATATCACACGTGGGTCGGCTCGGCCGAGTATGGCCAGGTCATGTGCCTGGAATCCGGCTGGCTTGATTTCCGCAAGGAGTCCATCGAGATCATCCTGAAGGACATCCCCTGGGACGGGCTCTACTTCGACTGGGAGACGCCCCACGCCTGCCGCAACCCGCGGCACCTCGGCGGCCGCCTGCACAGCGACCAGGACGCGTTCTACGACTTCATGTTCTGGGTCAGGAAGCGCGTCGGCCCGGAAGGCGTCATCCTTTCGCACATCTCCGGCCTGCCGCAGATCGTG
Source organism: Planctomycetota bacterium (assembly GCA_037439485.1). Taxonomy (GTDB): domain Bacteria; phylum Planctomycetota; class DG-23; order DATKVD01; family DATKVD01; genus JBBIVY01. Next base: position 11,226 of record JBBIVY010000041.1, read on the forward strand.
GTCGAGAACATGTCCACCGCGGCGCTCATCTTCGAGGACCAGAGCTACTCGAAGCCCTACCCCGAGCCGGGGGAGTTTCCGCCGCAGTGCGAGTTCATGCCCATCGTCCCGCATCACCTGTGCTCCGGGGGCAAGGCCGGCACGCCCGGGGCTCGCAAGTCGATCATGTCCGGGATCCTGCAGGGGCACCCGGGCATCCTCCGAGCCGTCGGCGGCATGACGTCGGAGCCGGACGCAATGAAGATCTGCGCCTTCTCGAACGAGTTCATGCGCGAGATGCGCCTCTTCGCGCCCGAGGGGCTCGACACGATGAAGTTCATACGTGCGAGCGACTGCGGCGTCTGCGCGGGACCGGACACGAAGGTCTACGGCGCCGTCTGGTACAAGTCCGGCCATGCGCTCGTCTACCTCGGCAACTTCACGAACAAGCCCGCCAAAGGCCGGTTCAAGTTCGACCCCAAGCTTCTGGGCCTCAAGCGCAGCGTGAAGTCGCTCCTTATCGAGCAAATCACGGCGTCCGGCAAATCGAAGCCCTCGAAGGCGAGCGTCTCAACACTCAAGTCGCGCGGGCTTCCCTACTCGCTCAAGCGATGGGGCTCGGGGCTCTACCGCATCACGGCGGCGACGTCCTGAAGATCTTTGCCGCTGAGTTGGTCTTGTGATATAGTAAATACGGTGTATCGGAGGACCTGCTGCGATTTCAAGGGGGAATCCATGCGTCGATTCGCGATTGCGGCTGCGGCGGTGGCCCTTGCGTTTGCCCTCACCCCCGCCTGTCTGCAGGCCGGTTGAGGGGATGCTGATACCCCTGGTGGCCAGGGGTGCGAGTTCTACGTGGTTCTGGATCGCGCGGGCAGCAACATCACAGCGATCGTTTTCACTGACAAGGCCAAGGTCGAGGAGCATAAGGCCGAGGTGGCGAAATCGAATGCCGCCGCGGTTGCGGCCAACAAGCCCGTAGACGATGAGCTTGCAACCGTTCGTAAGGCGTTGGCGGACAAGGTGTTGGAGCTTTCTAAGGGGGACGATAACCAGAGGGCTGTTGCTCAGGCCGAGGTTGACAAGCTCAAGGCGAAGGTCGCGGAGCTTTCGGCCAAGCGTCAGCCGGTGGTGGTTGTCATCGGGCCGAGCCGGTTCGCAAGTCAAGACGAAGCCGACACTTACATCGAGCAGGTGAAGGAAGTCGCGAAGAAGGTCGGCGGCAACGTGACGGTCAAGACGGCTGATCCGGCAAAGTGAGTTCCAGAGTCCTGAATTGCCGCGCATTGAGACAGACCGCCCGAAGCCGGGCGGTCTTCTTGTTTTCTATCCGAATAGCCCCGCAAGTTCCATTTTCTTCTCTGTCCTCCGGGTCATCGGGAACAAGGATTTTGCCGAGATGCGGGCTCAGATTCTTCGTACCGGCTGAAGCCAGGTCACCGTGCAACTCGGGTCGGCGAGGGGAACCTCCGTCCTTGGCCCGGCAATCACGATTCCCAGATTACGGTTCGTTTACCGTGAAATGCGTCATTTCCTAGCTTGACCGTCGTCCGCTGACGGATACAATCACGTAGCTAACCTTTGAATCGCGCGAGTACACCCACCTGCTGCCGGCCAAAGGCTGCGTCATCGGCGTCACCGATCTCCAGATCGGGGAGGAAGGCACATGAGGCGGTTCGTCACGACACGAGCATTGTTCCTGATCTGCATGATGGCCGGTGGCGCCGCCACGCTGCACGCGGTGTCCTGCAACGTGGGGGTCCAGTCGTCGGTCGTGAAACTCAACCGCGATGGGTTGAATCTGGGGCCGATGGCGTCGGATGCCTCCATCAGCCTGGCGGGCAACGAGCATGAGGCATTCCAACTGGTCATCAGCGGCGCCACGGGGGATATCAAGAACCTGCGTGTCACGGCCAGCAACCTCGTTAATGAGAACGGCGTCGACACCCTCTCCGCCGCCGATGTCCACATCAATCCCGTCGGGTACGTCAAGGTTGAACCCAACCCTGGGTATACGCATGAATCGTGGACACGCTGGCCCGATCCGCTGGTGAACCTCTCCCCTGTGGACGTTCCGGCAGGCAAGGTGCAGCCGATCTGGGTTGACGTTTACGCCCCCGCGGGCAAGACCGCGGGCCGTTACACCGGCACTCTGACGATCACGGGCGACAACATGGCCCCGCGCGTCGTTAATGTGAGCGCGCGCGTCCGCAACTTCGACATCCCGCTGCGCGGCGCGTTCGACGGCATGTGCAGCAGCCCCAGCGGCCCCTCCGACACCTACTACCATGGCGCGACAGGCGCGGCTCGCGACCAACTGACCAAGGCCTACATTGACATCATGCTGGATCACCGGATGTCGCCCGGCGGAGCGCTGCTGGATGGCTGGACGGGGGCGTCCTCGACCGGCTTGGCGCCGCGCACGAACGGCGTCTACGACTTCAGCCTGGCAGAGAAGTGGGGCGAGTACGCCCGCGCGCGCGGCATGGGGAAGTTCGTGGCAGCCTATACGGGAACGCCCGGCGGCTTTGGCGGCGTGCCCAACCCGCCCACGCAGGCCTATTACGCCGCATTGACCGATTTCCTCACCCAGTACGACACGTTTCTGAAAGCCAAGGGTTGGCGGGACGATGCGATGGTCTACAACATCGACGAGGTCACTTCGGATATGCAGACCTACGCCAAGCAGAACTACGCGCGGATCAAGGCCATCGACCCGCGGCTGAAGGTTTTCCAGTGCTTCAACGATACCTCGGGAGGCGTGGCGGCGCTCACCGGGTATGTCGACGTGTATGACATCACGCTCGGCACGTTTCCCGGCACGACGGGGGCCGCGCGCGTGGCCGCCGGCGACGAGGTCTGGTCGTGCTTGTGCTGCTGGCCGACGACGCACCCCAACCTGTTCGTTGATTACCCGGCAATGGACGCGCGCATCGTCGGGGTACTCTCGTGGAAGCTGGGCCTCAAGGGATTCGAATACTGGGACACCACCTACTGGGATACGTGTTTGTCCCACAGCGGCGATAAGTTTATCAATTCGGTGATGCCCGACTGGTCTTCCAACTCCTTCGCCAAGATCAACGGCGACGGACTTCTGCTCTACCCGGGGCCCGACAATACGCTGCTGTCCTCCATCCGCTTTGAGAACCTGCGCGACGGCTTCGAGGATTATGAGTACCTCGCCCTTCTGCGGGATCGCCTTGCGCTGCTTCAGGCCATGGGCGGGCACGACAGCCTCGTAGCCCAACTCCTGCCGCTCCTGAACATCCCCAGCAGCCTCTGCGGGACGGACCTTTCCTTCGGGTCTGATCCCGGACTGCTGGCGGCCTATCGCCTCCAGGTCGCCGACGGCATCGAGGCCGCCTTTGCGGTCCCGGTCCCGGAGCCGTCCACCATGGCGCTTATCCTATCCGGGGCGACGTTCCTCTGCCTTCGGCGCTGCCGACGGACGAGATGATCGGTGATGAGCGTTTCCGGCGGAATAGCCGCGGTGCATGGTTTGGGGCTCCGCAGCGACCCACGCGGCGGACTCTCCCCCCGTGTTCCCGCGCCGCCTGCCTCTGGGGGTCGCCCTCCGTGATCTGGCCATCCGCGACCCAACTTCCTCGGATTCCCCGAAACGCTAATGCTCCAGGCTGTTTATGTACGCTTGACTTCGGCGCCGGGAGTTGCTAGATTGCCTTCCGCAATCGCCCCTGTAACGTCTTGACCGGCAACGGGTTGTGCCGAGAGGCTCTGAAATGCGGACGGCCATCGTTCACGACTGGCTCACGGGGCTTCGCGGCGGCGAGAAGGTGCTCGACCTTCTCTGCGAAGTCCTGCCCGCAAGCGACGTATACACATTGATTTACGTCAAGGGCAGCGTGACGCCGCGCATCGAGTCCCGGCCGATCACGACCTCATGGCTGGGCAAACTCCCGGGCGTCCGGCATTACTACCGCTGGCTTCTGCCGCTGATGCCTTCGGCCATAAGCCGAATGGAGCTTAAGGGTTACGACCTTGTCGTCGCGGTCAGCCATTGCGTCGCCCATGGCGTTCGCGTGGCGCCGGGGACGAGGTTCGTGTGCCTGTCGCTGACGCCGATGCGTTACGTGTGGGAGACGTCGGGGGCCTATCGCACCAACCGCTCGCACCGGCTGCGATACTCGCTCCTGTCGCTCATTCGCAACCGTTTTCGCCGCTGGGACCTGCGCGCGGCGGCGCGGGTCGGGGAATATGTCTCCATCAGCAGCACCGTGCAGGAGCGCCTGAAGCAGTGCTACGGCCGGGAGTCGCGGATCATCTACCCTCCCGCGGACGTGGACTTCTTCCGCCGCGTGGGCGCGCCGGGCGAGGCATATCTCTGGGCCGGGGCGCTGGCGCCTTATAAACGCATCGATCTTGCGCTCGACGCGTTCCGCATCCTCGACCGGCCGCTCGTCGTCATCGGCGACGGCCAGGAGATGCGCCGGGGGAAGCGTCGCGCCGGGCCGAAGGTGACGTTCCTCGGCCGCGCGTCGGACGAGGTGCTGCGCGAGCATTACAGCTCCTGCCGGGCGCTCATCTTCCCGGGCGAGGAGGACTTCGGCATCGTGCCCGTCGAGGCCCAGGCCTGTGGCGCTCCGGTGATCGCCTACGGCCGCGGCGGCGTGCTGGACACGGTCGTGCCGCTCGGGGACAAGTCCGGCCGCACGCCCACGGGGGTCTTCTTCGACGAGGCGACTCCTGATGCGCTGGCTGACGCCGTGCGACGATTCGAGGCAAACGCCTCCGCCTTCGATCCCGCGGCCATCCGCGCGAATGCGGAGCGATTCAGCCGCGAGAACGCCAAGGCGGCGCTTGCGGAATATCTTCTCGGGCCGAAAGGCGGTTCCGATTAGTGCCGCGTTCTGCAAGCTGCTTTGGGGTTGACCGTTTCTGGTGTGTCACTGGCGGCTTGTCCGCCAGTGCTCTTCCGTTAGCCGAGAAACAAGGACACTGGCGGGCGAGCCGCCAGTGGCACACGATGCGGGGCAGTCGGGCCGCGAGGTGAGCGCATGAACCGCGACAAGCATCTTTTTTTCACCCTGGCCGTCGTCTACGACGTGGCGATCACCGCCGTGGCGTGGATGGCCTGCTACGTCGTCCGGTTCCGCATGAGCCTGCTGCCGCACGCCGCGGACGAATCGACGGCCGTGCGCGAGTTCCTGAAGATCCTGCCGATCATCCTCGCCTGCGACCTCGTGGCGCTCGGCTACGTGGGGCTCTACCGGCCGGAGGGCATCCGCTCCGTCATGCGCGAGCGCATCCAGATCGCCAAGGGCGCGGTGCTTGGCTGGGTGCTGATGATCGCATTGCTCTATTACGTCAGCGCGAGCCCTTATAGCCGCGTACTGCTGGGGATATTCTTCTTCGTCAACCCGCTCTCGCTGATGCTCTCGCGCGTCGCGCTGCGCCTGACGATGCGCGCGGTACACCGCCGCGGCTGGGGCGTGCGCACGGCGGCGATCATCGGCACCGGCAAGCTCGCGCAGCGGGCGATTCACGGCCTCGCCGGCGACCCGTGGCTCGGCGTGCGGGTGGAGTACGTGATCAAGGAGGACGAGGAAGACGCGCGCGTCGACGTCCGCGGCGTGCCCGTCGCGGGGGCGCTGGCGAAGCTGGCGGAAACGCTCCGGGCGAGGCCGGTCGACGCGGTCTACGTGGCCGTGAGGGCGCGCAAGTCCGGACGCATCGAGCACATCCTCGACGAGCTGGGAAAGCTTCCCGTTTCGGTGGCGGTCATCCCGGACTTCCTCGGCGTCGTCACCCTCAGCACGGGCGTGGACGAGCTTTCGGGCCTGCCGCTCATCCGCCTCATCGACCAGCCGGTGCGCGGGTGGTACGCGGTGATCAAGCGCGCGATGGACGTCGCCGGCTCGATTGCGGCCCTGGCGATCCTCGGCCTGCCGATGCTGATCCTCGCGCTTCTCGTGAAGCTGACGAGCAAGGGCCCCGTGCTCTACCGACAGACGCGCATGGGGCTCGGCGGCAAGCCGTTCACGATGCTCAAGTTCCGCTCGATGCGCCTCGACGCGGAGGTCGAGACCGGGCCCGTGTGGGCCGATAGCGACGACCCGCGCTGCACCTGGCTGGGCCGGAGGATGCGCCGGTGGAGCCTCGACGAGCTGCCGCAACTCCTCAACGTGGTCGCCGGCGACATGAGCCTCGTGGGGCCTCGTCCGGAGCGCCCCAACTTCGTCGAGGAGTTCACCGGGACCCTCCCCGCCTACATGCTCCGGCACAACGTCAAGGCCGGAATGACCGGCTGGGCGCAGGTGAACGGCCTTCGTGGCAAGACTTCTTTGAAAAGACGCTTGCAGTACGACCTCTACTACATCAATAATTGGAGCCTCGGGTTCGACTTCTATATCCTGCTGCGGACGCCTTTTATCGGGTTCACCCATAAAAATGTCCACTGACGACCGACCGACCCCCCCCGCTTCTTCCGAGTCTTCCGGCGAACCCCAGACCGCCGCTGCTGTGGCCGCAGCGCCCCCCGCCTCGCCGGCGCCGGGTCTGCTCGACGCGTTTGATGAGCCCGGGAAATACCGTCGCTGGCTGGCGTTGGTCGTGCTCCTGGCGGTGCTCTTCCAGGCGTTGCTCGTGTCGTCGTCGCCGCCCGTTGCTCGGGACGGGGTCACGTTCCTGACCTTGGCGCGCAAGCTCCAGGAGCACCCCATCGACGCGATGCGGGGAGCCGACCAGCACCCGGGCTTCCCGGCGCTCGTGATCTTCGGGAGGCTCATCGTCACGGCCGTGGTCGCGCTGTTCGATGTCCTCGGCTGGCTCATTTCGCACCTCTTCGGGCGGCACGGGACGTTCTTCGCCTACACGGCCGACTTCTGGGGCAGCGTCTTCTCATGGATCTGGGGCGCGCGGCTCGTGTCCGGCGTCTTCGGGATACTCTCGGTCCTCGCGGTCTGGCGGCTTGCCGTCCGAACGTTTGACCGGCGCACCGCCATCTTTGCCGCCGCGCTTGTGGCCATCCTGCCCGTCTTCCGCCAGAACGCCGCGGATGCCCTCAGCGACTCGCTTCACCTCTTCCTCTACGTGGCCGCGGCGTCGCTTGCCATCGAGGCGATCATGCGCCGGCAGCTCCGGTGGTTCGTGATGACGGGCGCCGCGAGCGGGCTGGCGTACTGGGTGAGGCCGGAAGGGATCAGCCCGGCGATCGTCACGGCGATCTTCCTGCCGGTCTGGGCGTGGCGGACGCGGAAGCTGCGCATGAGGTCGGTGCTGGAGTTCGCGTTCGTCATGATCCTGGCGGCCGTCCTGGTCATGGCGCCCTACTTTCTGATGGCGGGCAAGTTCAGCTCGAAGATGGCGGAAAAGGAGAACCCGGCCGACGATCCCGCGCCCCGCGCCGTGGCGCCGGCGGAGATCACGGTCGCGCCGGACGCATCGGCGAAAGGCGCGGCGTCGCCCGCCGCGGCCCGGGACATTGCCGCGGAGCCTGCTGTCGCGAAACCGATGTTCCCGGCGGTCATCGCCGCGACAAAGCGGCTGCTTTCGGCCTCGGCCGAATCACTATGCTGGGCCCTCCTGGCGCCGCTCATTGCCGGGTTCTTCGTGCGCGACGACCGCCCGGATCGCTCGGGAGTTCACCTGCTCGTGCTGATGCTCGTGACGTTCCACGCGGCGCTGCTGATATGGCTCTTCTCGACGAAGGGGTACATCGACAAGCGCCACGTGATGCCGATGCTGGCGCTGGCGATGCCGCGCATCGCGGCGGGGTTTGTGGCGCTAGCAGAGGCGGCCTCGAAGACGCGCGCGGCGATTTATCTCGTGCGCGTGGCGCATGAGTCGGCGGCTTGGGTGGGCTCGGCGATACATCGGCCGCCGGATGAACTGGATGCCCGCGCGCGCGTCGGATGGGTGGGCGCGGGCTTCGTGCTGCTCTTCTCCATCATCGCCGTGCCGCAGACGCTGGAGCCGCTGCACCCCGCGAACCGCGACATTGTTAACGCGTCGTTCGAACTCCAGCAGTGGTCGAAGCCCGGCGACCTCGTCCTCACCAACTCGCCCTACGTTCCGTTCTACTCGCAACTCAAGGGCGTGATGCTGCTGAAGGAGGACTCGCTCAAGCCCGGCTTCAACTTCATCGACGCCTGCCGGTCGTGCCGGTTCGTTGTGTTCGAGGCGGAGGACGACCCGTATCGCACGATCTGGCCGGACCTGCTCAAAGCCAATTACTCGCGTATCGACTTCCTGACCGTCTCGGCCCCGAGCAAGGTCCGCCAGAAGCACGTGCTCGGCTTCAAGCTCCTTCCCGCGACGCCCGTGGCTCCGCCGCCGAAGGAGTGACGCGAAGGGGGATGAGTCTCACGGCTCGGACCACGAAGCCGTCGGCCGCGGGGCTCTGGAGGCCCTCTTCGACGAGGAACTGCGGGCCAATCCCAGGCGCGTCCTGCTCTCCGTCAAATTCGCCGATTTCGGCACGACCGCCGCGCCGGCCTCCCTGGCCTGATGGCCAAAGGGGCTTCTTGGCCAAGTAATTCGCGGCATAGTGGAAATAGTTCAGGCCGTATGAGGTCTGGATAGCCTTCCCTGCATTCGCCGCCCGCGCCCTGCCCCGCCCATGCGAGAAGCCCCCGGTTCAGCCATCTAGTTGCCGCGCAGCCTCTTCAGATAACCCTATGTTTTTTTAAAATATGCTATTGACAGCACAACTGACACTGCATAGTATTCGTACTAGAGGTCTAGACTGCATACGCAGACAGTCTAGTCCAGTATGGATGGCCTGCGTTTCTGCTCGAAGGGAAGGTGGAGGTCTCGGGGGCTCTGGAATCATAACGTTTGGAGCGTATTCTGAGGAGAGGGCCATGAAGCTCGGACACGAATCGGACGGGAAGCCATGGTATAGGTTCTTCAATCGTTCGGTGTCGGTGGAGAAGTTGCTGAAGCTCCGGGCGGAGGGGGCCGCCCTGCCCCTGATGGAACCACTGGAACCCAGATTTCTGCTGTCGGTGCCGAGCACATGGAGCCCGGTAGGCGTAGGCGCCACAGGAGCCATCTATGCCCCCACTGTTAGTCCGATCAACAGCAGCGAGATTGTTGCCGGCACGGATATGGGGGAATACTTCCACACCACGAGCGTTGGCGGCACGGGCTGGGACATCTTTGACACGCGGCAGCTCTCCTCCGCAGGCGCTCTGTCCAAGGTAAGCATCACCAGTCTCTCCGGCCTGCTCTATTCCAGCGGACGGGCCGCCGACGGTTATACGACCGTGCCGGTCATGAGCACGGACGACGGCGCCACATGGAGCATACTGACGGGTTGGACCTACGGCGGCGTTGAGCAGGTCCTGGCTGACCCCAGCAGCACCAGCGCAAGCACCACGAAGATCATCGCCACCACGAGCCACAGCGCTTCTGCTTCGCCTGGCGACTGGTCCGTGCGTTTCAGCGGTGACGGCGGAGCCACATGGAGCGTCATTACCAGCGGGACGAACGACTACTGCTGGCTGGCGGGCGCCTTTTTCGACGGGAACAATATCTACGTCGCCACCAGCCACGGGCTTAAGATCAGCACCAACGGCGGCAGCACGTGGAGCGACGGGGTCACCACAGGCTTGAATATGGATACCGACGCCATGTGGTCGTTTGGCGGGGCCAAGACCGGCTCGACGACCCGCCTGTGGGCGATCCTGTGGCCCAAGGCCAACTGCAAGCCCGGAAACCTCGTCACCACCCAATCCAACGGTCATTTCATGGCCATAGACTGGACCATGCTGGCCACGGTCGACTACGACGGCAGCAGCAGTTGGGTCAACAAGAAGTCGATGTGCCCCGCCACGGAATACTATTCCTGGATCGCGACGATTCCGGGCGACATCAACAAGTTGTACCTGGGCGGCGGCGAGACCACTCAGGGCGGACCTGCCGTGCGGTACATCAACGACGGCGGCACCACCTTCGGCGTGAACGAATTCATTATCACGAACAACCAGAACATCAACACCGCATGTTTCGGCTGGGGCGGCGACCTTACCTGGGGCTGGGCGGGGCCCGTATTCGGCATAGCCGCGGGCGCCAACGACCCCGACCGCGTGGTCATAACCAATACCGGCGGCATCTGGGACACCAGCTCGGGCACCAGCGGCGCGAACGGCCAATGGTACGCCAGCTTTGTCCCCCGCGCGCAATGCACCGCGGCCGGTTCGCAAACAGGGGTGGGCGTGAACTCCAGCGGCGTCGTGGGCAAGACCTATTCGAGTTCACTGAATGAAACTCTGGTTTGGGACATCAACTGGATTGACAAGAACGACATTGTCGCCGGCGCCGCCGATGTTACGAGCATCACCAGCAACGATGGCGGCGTCACCTGGCACTACAACTACTACCAAAGCCGCCTCAACACGCTCTACAACTCGGTGACGGATACCGCCAGCGGCATCGTCTATGCCGCGGCGAACAGGGAACACGGGATGTACATCATGCCCGGCACGTATAATGACAGCACCTATGCCGGCCAGACCCAGTGCTACGTGTATTATTCCCCCGATAAGGGCAACACTTGGAACATCCTGCATAACTTCGGCACCGGCCACGCCGTGCGAACCGTGGCGATCGACCCGCGGCATCCGGATCGCCTGTACGCTCTGTTGTCCTACCACGATCAGGACAGTGTTCCCGACGACGGCAATTGGGGCGGCATCTGGATGACCGACGACGTCCAGGACGGCGCCTCGGCTACCTGGACTCAGTTGCCCATCCCTGATCCGGCGACGTGTTCGCTGCATGGTTTGGATCTGAAGATCCTTAACGACGGCGTGATGGTCTGCGTGTACGGCGGTCGGGCCGTCGGCAGCACCTATCAGGACCAGTCCGGCGTCTTCATCAGCACCGACGGCGGCACGACATGGGTGCGCAAGGCAACCGGCGGCCTGAGATACATGAGCGCGGATATAACCATCGACCCGAGCGACCAGAATATCTGGTACGTGGCCGGGTATAACGCCGTAGGAGTTCTCGGAGGCCTGTGGAAGTATAATTACTCCACCGATGTCTGGACGCAACTTCTGTCCGCCTCAGGCCAATACGGCGGCACCGGCGACTTCTTCTACAGCGCCACGTGTAGTCCGACCACCAACGAGATGTATGTGGCCGGCCAGACCACAGGCCTGTGGTACACGCCGGATCGCACGGCCGCCACTCCGGTCTTCTACCGGGTGCCGGGCCTCAAGTTCGGCGCCATCACGATGATGAAGTACAACCCGTATAATCCGGATGAATTGTGGGTCGCCACCTACGGCAACGGCATCTACATCGGCAATACTCGCGACGTCGGTGCGCCGGCCCCCGTGTCGAAACTGACGGTGGCCGATGTGCCGGCGCCGGACAAGATACGCCTCACCTGGACCATCAACAACGTTCCCTTCGGAGACGGCTTCAAGGTCGAGCGATCCACCGACGGCACCACGTGGAGCCTGCTGGATACCATCGATTCCGGCACGGCAACGTCCTACATGGCTACGGGGCTCTCGGCCAATACCACCTATTACTTCCGGGTGAAGTCGTTCACCGCCGCCGGGGATTCCGCCTCCTCCAACGTCGTCAGCGCCAAGACGCTCGTCAGCAGCATCATTGCCTCAGACGGTTTCAACTACACCGGCAATCCGGGCGCATCCTGGAACGGCGGGTCCGGCTTCAGCGGCAATTGGACCTCAACGGCGCCGAGCGATGTTACCGCCCCCACGGGCTCTCTGACGCCGAGAACGCCGGCGAATACCCTCACCACCAGCGGCAACAAGGTTCAGATCATGCACGGGTCCAAGGTGACCCGAAGCACTTCCGCCAGCTTCGGCACCGACAACAGCACGATGTGGTACAGCTATGTCTTCAATCTTGGGGGCAGCGGCCTCTTCTACGGGGGTGTCGGGCTTGGCAGCAGCACGGAGGCCGTCGGCTTCGGCCTCGCCAATAGCGGCAAGTACTCCTTCTCCATCACGCACAATGGCGCCATCGTCGAGGCTTATGCGTCTACCTCTGCTCCCACCAGTGGCACGGCGGATCTCCTGGTGATGCGCATCGACTACAAGACCACCGGCGGCGGCGACCGCGTCCGGCTGTATCTGAATCCGCCCGCGGGGGCCAGCATACCCGGCGACAACTACTGCATTCTGGATGTCACGTTGCTCAACGGCCACTACATCGCGCGAGGCATGACCGGAGTTACGCTGGACGACGGAACCTACAGCGACACGTCACAGTTCGACGAATTCCGCATCGGCTCGTCTTACGCCGACGTGGCTCCCGGCACCGTGACCACTCCCTCGGCCCCCGGCAGCTTCACGGCTACCGCGGACGGGCGGAAGATTAACCTGGCCTGGTCGGACGTCACCGGCGAGCAAGGCTACAAGATCTACTCCAAACTCCACACGGATCCGACCTATGCGCTGCTGGAGACAATCTACTCTCCTGATCTTACCAGCTATGTGGTAACGAACCTCCTCAACAACCAGAGCTACGACTTCGAGGTTGCCGCTTTCAACGATGCAGGCACGTCCTCCCTATCATCGTCAGCCAACGCCACTACCGACGCGTTGACCGCTCCGGCAGCCCCGACGGCCCTGTCGGTTAGCGTGACCAGCACGACGCAGGCTACGATCTCATGGAGCGACTCCACAGCCGACCATACCGGGTTCACTCTTCAGTACACGGATGGTTCGCTCGACTTGCTGGGCCGGCTGATCTGGACGACGGTGGATGTTCCCACGACGTCCACCGGCAATTTCCAGCAATCCGTCAGCAACCTCAAGTCCAACAAGTCCTATGTGTTCAATGTCTATGCCTACAACGCCGGCGGCAACTCCGCGGTTGCCGGATCGGGCATGGTGGCGGCCCTGTCCGCACCCACGGGCCTCACTCTAACGACCCTTGGGCCTACCGCTGTGGCCCTGCAGTGGACGATAACCGCTCCCTCCGCTACCGGAACATCGGTGGAGTATTCCACGGACAACAGCACATGGAACGTGCTGACCACCGTAGGGGCCGGCATCAGCAAGGCAAGTGGCACTGGGCTGTCCGCGAATACGCAGTACTACTTCCGGGTGCGCTCCACCGCCGTCAACAGCGCCTCCGACTACGGCGACTACGCTGTCGGCAGGACCTCCCCCACAAGCACGATGAGCGCCTATGAACCCTTCTACTACGACAACGGCACGATCAACGGTGACGGCGGCGGCATGGGCTGGTCCGGCAACTGGACCACCGGAGCGCCTGCTGCCGCCACGGTGGCCAGTTCCAGCCTCTCCGAAGATTCGCTGCTGACTTTGGGATCGCATTTGCACGTGACGAACCAGGTCTCGGACCTCACGCGTAACATGGCCGGCACGGTGGGAGCCGACAATACCACGCTTTGGGCCAGCTTCGTGCTCGATTTCCAACAGGCTGCCGCGGGAAGAGTGACCCTGCTGAATGCCTCCTCTCAGTACATTGACTTTGGCATACACCCCGGAAACCACGTGTGGTGTATCATCAACAACAACATAGACTACAGGACCGATACCAACCACACGCCACAGGCCAACACCAACTACCTGGTTGTGATGAGGATTGATTACGCCACCACCAGCGGCGGCGATCGTATGCGTCTCTACATCAACCCGGCGCCAGGCACCAGCGCGCCGGATGTATCCACCTGCTTTATCGACTCGACGTTGGCCTCCGGCCACTATGTCCCGCGCAGCTTCAACAAGGTCAGGATCGAGAGCAACGGCGGAGGCTGGACCGATCAGTTCAACTACGACGAGATCCGCATCGGCGCCACATACGCCGACGTTACCCCGACCGCGCCGCCTACGGCCGGCCCCACGGTGCTGACGGCCAACCCGGCCTCCGGCACTCAGGTTGACCTGGCCTGGACCAACAATGCATCCAACAATACAGGCTATCACGTCTACCAGTCCACCGACAACGTGAACTGGACCCTGATCCAGACGCTGACTTCCACCACGCCGACGACCTGCTCCGCGACCGGCCTGACGGCGTCCACGGTGTACTACTTCCGCGTCAGCGCCTATAACACCACGGGCGACTCCACGTTCTCCAATGTGGCCAGCGCCAGGACCATCGGCGGCAGCGGCGCCATTGCGGCTCCGAGCAACGTCCAGGCGGTGTTGACCAGCCCGGACAGGATAACGCTGACGTGGACCAATAACGCCACCGGCAGTGGAATCAGGATTTCAATATCCACCGACGGCGGAAGCACCTACAAGCCGATGGTGTTCATCAACAACGGCACCGCCACGAACTACACCCTGACGAATCTCGCCCTCAGCACGTCGTACATGTTCAAGGTGTCGAGCTTCAACGGGACCTACACCGACTCATCCGCCGTCACGGCGGCCACGAGCGCGCCCAGCGCCCCGACGGGTCTGACGGCAACCGCCGTCTCCTATTCGCAGATTGACCTGAGTTGGACGGACAACGCGAACAATGAGAGCGGCTACCAGATATGGTACTCCAATGACCCCAGCGCCGGCGACAGTTCCCGGTGGTTGCTGATGGCGACCGTCGGCGCCAATACCACCAGCTACTCGGCGACGAACCTGTTCTCGTATTTGACCTACTACTTCCGAGTCAAGGCCAACAACGGTGCAGGCACCTCGGCATATGCACAGGCATCGGCCACAACCCCGGCCAGCGGCCTCATCATACCGGTGGTGACCGTGTCGGCCACGGATGCCTCAGCGGCGGAGACTTCCTCCGATCCGGGCATGTTCACGTTCAGCCGCGACTACACGAGCGGCTCATTGACGGTCTACTACGCCGTCAGCGGAACGGCGACCAACGGCACCGACTACACCAGTATCTCCGGTAGTGTGACGTTCAGCGACGGCGAGAGCACGAAGACGGTAACGATCACGCCGGTCGACGACGCCGTGCAGGAGGGCAACGA
>JBBIVY010000041.1:26206-28474 GCA_037439485.1 Planctomycetota bacterium
GCGACACGGTGACGATTATCGACAACGATACCACGGTCACGATTGCGGCCACGGATACCTCGGCTGCGGAGACCTCTTCCGACCCGGGCGTGTTCACCATCACGCGCAACTATACGAACGGCGCCCTGACCGTCTACTACGCGGTGTCCGGCACGGCGACGAACGGCACGGACTACACGAGCATCGGCACAAGCGTGTCCTTTGCTGACGGCGAGAGCACGAAGACGGTAACGATTACGCCGGTCGACGACGCCGTGCAGGAGGGCAACGAGACGGTCATCCTGACGCTGAGCGCCAACGCGGCTTACACGGTCGGCTCGCCTTCGAGTGACACGGTGACGATTATCGACAACGATACCACGGTCACGATTGCGGCCACGGACGCCTCGGCGGCGGAGACTTCGTCCGATCCGGGCGTGTTCACGATCACGCGCAACTACACGAACGGCTCGTTGACCGTCTACTACGCGGTGACCGGCACGGCGACGAACGGCACGGACTACACGACGATGGGTTCGAGCGTCACGTTCTCCAACGGTGAGGCGACGAAGACGGTGACCATCACGCCGACGGACGACGCCGTGCAGGAGGGCAACGAGACGGTCATCCTGACGCTGAGCGCCAACGCGGCTTACACGGTCGGCTCGCCTTCGAGTGACACGGTGACGATTATCGACAACGATACCACGGTCACGATTGCGGCCACGGACGCCTCGGCGGCGGAGACTTCGTCCGATCCGGGCGTGTTCACGATCACGCGCAACTACACGAGCGGCTCGTTGACGGTCAACTACGCCGTCAGCGGCACGGCGACGAACGGCACGGACTATACGAGCATCGGCACGAGTGTGTCCTTTGCCGACGGCGAGAGCACGAAAACGGTGACGATCACCCCGACGGACGATGCTTCGGTGGAAGGCAACGAGACGGCGATCCTGACACTGAGCGCCAACGCGGCCTACACGGTCGGCTCGCCTTCGAGCGCAACGGTGACGATCGCCGACGACACGCTGATTGCCTATGAAAGCTTCGATTATACTGCCGGCGCGGACATCAGCGGACTCAATGGCGGAACCGGTTGGGGTTCTTCCTGGAGTCTGTCAACTCCGTCCGGTGGAAGCGTGCATACCATTGTGAGCGGCAGCCTGGCCGCCGCCTCGCCGGCCAACACGTTACTGACGGCTGCCAATAGTTACCACCAGAACCACAATGCCTATGCCACCCGCACGACCGCCAATAGTTTCTCGGTCGATGCGACCCATACGACCCTGTGGGTGAGTTGCCTGTTTAGACCAGAGCTTGTATCGGGGCAGTCCGGCGGTCTGAAAGTGGGCGGGCTTACCATAAACACCAACGGCGGCAACTATGCTCTCATGCTGAACGGGACAACCCCTACTCAGTACTTGGTGGGAACTCAGAATGGGCAAGCGGCGCAGAGCGACGTTCCCGTTCTCCTGGTGGCGGAGATCATCTACGGCTCGCCGAACGATACGTTCTGGCTCTGGGTCAACCCCACGCCTGGAATTACCGCGCCATCCACCGGAAGTTCCGTCTTCAGTTCGGCCAAGAACTACAGCTCCGCCTACTTCCCGACGAGCAGTACGGTGCAAATGGCTGAGGCTCCGTACACCAGCGATGTCGGGTATGACGAACTCCGCATCGGGCGGTCCTACGCCGACGTGGCGGAGGATCCGCCTCTGGTAGAATATAGCAACGTCTCCGTCGGCTCCACGACGAAAGACACGCTGTCGCCGTCTCAAGACGTGCGCCTGGAAGCTGCGGGTGCATTGCAGGATTCGGGCGAGAGAGAGTCGGCCACTGTGTCCGGGTTTACCGGCGGCGTGCCAACTCACTGGGCCGAGTCCCGCATGATACGTTACGTCACTGCGGTGACCGAGACCGGCGCGTGGGTGTCCGTGGATTCTGACGACGCCCTTGCCGGCACAAATAGGCTCAACAAGCGCGTCTCTTTAGGCCATGGCCACATTCAGGCCGCGAGCGCGTCCGCCGGCGACCGGTCGGTGTTCGTCGGAAGTCTTCTTCTGGAGCCGGATGGCAGAGTCGGGGAGCTGATCTGAGACAACGTCACGAACCCCACTGGGGACGGGTAAGAGGCAAAAATCGTTGACAAGCCCGCGAACGGCTTCTAACATGACCGCAATCCCCGTGTGAGTCCACTTCGGGGCCTCGGGCACGCCGGGCAACGACATGTCGGATCAGGCCGCAAGAACCGGACGCCGTCCCCTTCTTGTCGACGCGTCTGTCTTC
>JBBIVY010000042.1:0-13163 GCA_037439485.1 Planctomycetota bacterium
CCAGGCCATCGACGCCTGGCTCAGGGCCAAGCCGGCTAAGTAGCCCCCCCCCCCTTTGCGGGGAGGCTGATGCGGCCGTAGAGCCGCCGGCTCGAAAGGAGCCTCGAAGCCCTCAAATCGCCAAAACGCTCCAGAATTCCTCCACAATTCCCCAGAATTCCCAGAATTCCTGCTTTCCCACCCCCCGCCCACCATAAATGCCCCTGGCGGTGCAAAAACGAAGGTGCTGACGCGCCGGGTCCCGGGTTCGCCGCCCCCGAAGAGATACATTCTTCACGAAATTCCACTTCCCGCCTTGACCAAGGGAGGCGTATGGTGTAAACATACTCTGTATTACAGAGCTCTCTGCAATCAATCAGCATAAGGAGAACGCCCATGTCCGACGCACCCGGTGCCCTTTCGCCCGTCACGGTGTCTGCCGCCGACGCGCAGCGGTCGCTTGCCGCCATCGAGGAAACCATGACCCGCATCCGCCGGGGCATCGCGGCGGCCGGGGCGCCCTACCTCATCATCTGGGGCGCCGTGTGGATTGCGGGGTTTGCCGCGGCGCAGTTCCTCCCCGCATGGGGCGGGTGGATATTCAGCGCGCTCGATTGCGTCGGCGTCGCGCTCTCCATCGGCGTGGGCTTTGCCTATAGCCGGAAGGCCGCGGTGCGGAGTCCGGGCGAGCGGAAGATATTCTGGCGCATCATGATCTTCTGGATCGCGATCTTCGCCTACGTCTTCCTCTGGATGGCCCTCGTCCGCCATTGGGAGGCGCTGACCGCCGCGGCTTTCATCAGCACCGTGGCCATGTTCGCCTACGTGGTGATGGGTCTCTGGTTCGACGCGCTCTACCTGACGTTGACGGGGTTCGCGGTGACGGCGCTGACGCTCGTCGGATACTACCTGCTGCCGGGGTGGTTCATGCTCTGGATGGCGATCTTCGGCGGCGGCACGCTCCTGGGCACGGGGCTTTACATCCGCAGCGCGTGGAGGTGAGCCATGGCGGAACTGGACCGGATCATTCACGAACCGGCGCGGCTGAGGATCATGTCGGCCCTCGCGGCGATCGAGCCCGGCGGGCAGATGGACTTCGCCCGGCTTCGCGACGTCCTCGCGCTCACCGACGGCAACCTCGGCGCGCACCTCGCGCGGCTGGAGGCGGCCGAATACATCAAGGTCGACAAAGCCTTCGTCGACCGCAAGCCGCGCACATCCCTCAGCATCACCGACAAAGGCCGCGACGCCTTCAACGGGCACGTCGAGGCGCTGCGGGAGATCATCAGGAGCCCGAAAACGCCGCCCTGAACCGCCCTTTTCGCCTTGACTCTCCCCCATCGGCGGATAAGATTCATTGCCGGAAGTCGGTGCGTTGAAGCCACTTGCGAACCGAGCCGGAGATTCGATATGAGGCCGACAAGACTCCTGGCGGGCGCGATCATCCTGAGCGCCCTCGCGGCGATTCTGGTGCCGGCCTTCGGGCCCGCGGGCTCGGCCCAGACGGCGCCCAAGCCGCCGAACGACGCCGAGAGGCTGGCCGGGGACGAGGTGTCGCTCTCGGAGCAGGTGGTCTCGGCGCGCGAGCGATACCTGAAAGACCTGACGAAGCTGGTCGAGTTCTACGACCGCACGCACAACGAGTTCAAGGCGCAGATGGCCAGGGAGGAGCTGGAAGGCCTCCGGAAGGTCACGCAGCATACGTACATCATCGTCGCCGAGTCGCTGGGGCCGAACCTGAAGCCGGCGAAGAACATCCCCGAGGCGGAGGCGCTTTATGCCGACGCCCGCGCCCTCGACACGGCGGTCGGAACGGCCGAGAAGATGGAGGAGAACAGGCGCAAGGCGCTGGCGCTCTATAACGACGTCCTGGCGCGCTACCCGGAGTCGATTCGCATCGCCGACTCGGCCTTCTACGCCGGGCAGATTTACGAGAACGTGGTCAAGGACTATTTCAGCGCGGTCGTCTATTACCAGCGGACGTACCAGTGGGACCGCGAGACGCCTCACCCGGCGCGCATCCTCGCCGGACGTCTTGCGTATCTGAAGATCAAGGACATGCGCCGCGCGAAGGAGTTCTACCAGGCGGCGGCAACGAGCGATCCGAATCCGGCCTACCGTGCCGAGGGGAAGGCCATGACGGACGCGCTGACCGCGATGGGTTACTGAACGGGGAGTCGAAACCATGACGGACATGCTGGACCGCCTGCTCATGCACAACCCGCAGACGTACATCGTCTTCGGCGCCATCGCGGTGGCGCTCATCGTCTCGTGGGCGTTCTACATCTGGAAGCTCGGCGGATTCGTCCGCTATTTCGGCAACCCGTGGCCCTCCCTCCTCATCATCGCCGTCGGCGCCGTCGCGGGCCTCGCGGTCTACGGCGTCGCGCTCAAGATGCAGAAGTATCCCACGCTCAAGGAAATCCAGGACACACCCTCGTGGGACGAGACGAAGAAAAAGTACCAGAGCAACGAGGCCCCCGAGGACAAGCGGAGCTACGAGGAATCGACCTTCACCATCAAGGACGACGACGAGATCGGCAAGAAGGACGATTCGAAGACGTCGAGGGGGTACAATCCCCTCACGGCCAGGCGGTCGGGCAACCGCGAAGTCATCATGGATTCCAGCCAGATCTGGCGCGAGCGGCTGGTATCGGAGCGCGACTACGCGTTCCAGAAGGCCAAGAACACGGGCATCGCGTCGGGCCTCCTCGTCGTGGTCCTGGGCTACCTCTTCGCCGCGGTGCGCCTGCCCATGCCGCTCAGACGCGAGGATTACGAGATGCCGCCGCAGGAGATGGCGGCGCCCGTCGCGCCCATTCCGGTGGCGGCCCCGGCCCCGGAGACGAAGGCGGCAGCCGTTCCCCCGCCGGCCGCAACCGGGGGCGACGACCTCGTGCTTCCCGAATCCGGCGACTCGCCCGTCAGCATCGACGAGCTTGAGAAGGGATACACCGACTTCCAGAAGCGCAAGGAAGAACTGCGGTGAAACGAAACTCGAAGCTCGAAACCCGAAACTCGAAGTAAGAGGCATCCGGCTCGCGGGTCCGGTCTTCGTTCGAGTTTCAAACTTCGGGTTTCGAGTTTCCTGCCGACAATCACACAATCGCCATGGAGGGATTCCTGGTGCCTCCGCGCATCGGTCTCGGCTACGACATCCACCGGCTCATCCCGGGCAAGGGGCTCAAGCTCGGGGGCGTCGAGATTCCGTGCGATTTCCACCCGGAGGGGCACTCGGATGCCGACGCGCTCCTGCACGCGCTGGTCGACGCGCTGCTCGGCGCGGTCTCGCGAGGCGATATCGGCGAGCATTTCCCCGACACGGACCCCAAGTGGAAGGGCGCCGACAGCCGCCTGTTTGTGAAGAAGGCCGCCGAGGTCGTCGCTGAGGCGAAGTTCGTCGTCGGCAACGTGGACTGCACCGTCTTCCTCGAACGGCCGAAGCTGGGCCCCTTGAAGAAGGCCATCGAGAAGAACATCGCCGATCTCCTCGGCACGAGCGAGAAGAACGTCACCGTCAAGGCCAAGACCCTCGAAGGCCTCGGCCCTATCGGCGAAGGCAAAGCCGTCGCCGCGCAGGTGGGAGTCATGCTTCTGAACAGAAATGACCAGTGACTACTCCACGCCCATAGGGCGTGGAGTAGTCACTGCCGTGGAGGAAGAAGCATAATGCCCATCCGCGTCTACAACTCCCTCACCCGCCGCAAGGAGGAGTTTCAGCCCGTCCATCCGCCGAAGGTGGGGATGTACGTCTGCGGGCCGACGGTCTACATGAATAGCCACATCGGCCACGGCGTCGGGCCGGTCATCTTCGACACGATCAAGCGGTACCTCACGTTCCGCGGCTACCAGGTCACAATGGTGATCAACATCACCGACGTGGACGACAAGATCATCCACCGCGCCAGCGGCCTCAAGGTCCCGCCTGAGAAGATCGCCCGCGAGGTCGAGGAGGACTACCGGCGCAACATCGCCCGCCTCGGCGTCACCGGCGTCGACCATTTCCCGCGGGCCACGGAGTTCATCCCCCAGATCGTCGCGTTCGTGCGGGCGCTCATCGACAAGGGCCATGCCTACCCGGCCGCGGGCGACGTCTACTTCGACGTGTCGAGCTTCCCCGGCTACGGCAAGCTCTCCGGCCGCGAGGTCGAGGAACTCCTGGCGGGCGCGCGCATTGCGCCGGGCGAAGAGAAACGCTCCCCCGCCGACTTCGCCCTCTGGAAGGCCTCGAAGCCCGGCGAGCCGTCGTGGGATTCGCCCTGGGGGCCGGGCAGACCGGGATGGCACATCGAGTGCTCGGCCATGAGCATGGGGCTTATCGGCGACCAGCTCGACATCCATGGCGGCGGGCTCGATCTCATCTTCCCGCACCACGAGAACGAGATCGCGCAGTCGGAGTGCGCGACGGGCAAGCCGTTCGTGAAATACTGGATGCACAACGGACTGATGCAGTTCGCCGGGCGCAAGATGTCGAAGTCCGAGGGCAACCTCGTCACGATCACGGACCTGCTCGCGAAACGCGACCCGGAACTCATCCGCTTCCTCATCCTCAGCACGCAGTACCGCCGGCCCATCGAGTTCGGCGACGAGCACATCGACGGCGTCGAGAAGGGCCTCCAGGCGTTCTACCGGTTCTTCGAGCGGTTCGAGCGGGCGACGGGGCGGACGGTCTACGACGTGGCGCCGAAGCTTCCCGAGGAGGCCTCCGGCGAAGGGCTGGGGCTCGCCTCGGCGAAGATGCGCGACGCGTTCCTCGAATCGATGGACGACGACTTCAACACGGGCGCCGCGGTGGCCGCGATGTTCGAGGCGCTGCCGGCGGCGAACCGCTTCATGGACGAACGCGGGCTCGGCGAAGGAAA
Organism: Planctomycetota bacterium; assembly: GCA_037439485.1. Classification (GTDB taxonomy): domain Bacteria; phylum Planctomycetota; class DG-23; order DATKVD01; family DATKVD01; genus JBBIVY01. The sequence continues at coordinate 4,842 of JBBIVY010000042.1, forward strand.
GAAGGCGGAAGGCGAGGATCTCGACGATCTCGCGGGCTTCGTCGCAACGCTGCGCTTTCTGGCGGGACTCCTCGGCGTCTTCGAGAAGCCGGTCGCCGGGGCCTCGAAGCTCGACGAGGAGACGACGACGAAGCTCCGCGACCTGCTGTCGGTCCAGGGCGAGAAGTCCGACGCGCCCGGCGAGGAGATCATCTCCCGCCTCATCGAGCTGCGCGCCTCGGCGCGAAAGTCGAAGGACTTCAAGCGCGCCGACGACATCCGCAAGGGCCTCGCCGCCGCCGGCATCATCCTCGAAGACCGCCCCGGCGGAACCACCTGGTCAAAGGCATGAACCGCATCCCCGCTGCCCCCGGAAGAGGGTCAGGGTGAGGGCAACTCCCGGACGGCCCCTCACCCCATCCCTCTCCCGGAGAGAGCGCTCGCCGAAGGCCGGCACGCGCGGATGACGAACTTCTCCAGCAGCATCCGGGGGTCCTGCCCGGTCGATTTCAGGGCGATGTCCACTTCGAGCAGCAGGCGGCTGAGCCGGGCGATGCCGTCCGTGGTCAGGTTTCTCACCTGCTCCGCGGTCGTCTGCGCGGCAAAAGGCGGGATGCCGAGCGCGCCGGGAAGGTCGCCGGGCGTGCCGCCGTCGGTGAGGATCTGCTTGGCGCGCGCCAGCCTGGCGAAATGCCAGTTGAACTTGCCGACGGTCCCGACGCCCCTGGGGTCTTCCTCGAGGAGGGTCGGCAGGATGCGCAGGGCCTGCGCCGCGTCGCGCTTGCCGAGGGCGTCGGTGATCGCCCACGTCGCCCAGTTCCGGGAGCCTCCCCCGAGGCGCGAGACCTCCTCGGCGCCGATCTCCTTCTTGTCGCCAGCGTAGGTCACGAGCTTGTCCAGTTCGGCGGAGAGCGCGAAGAGGTTGTTGCCGACCTCGTCGATGAGGGCGCTCGCCGCGGGCCCCGTGATCTTGCAGCCGCGCCGCGAGACCTCCGAACGCACCCAGCCCGGCAGTTCCGATTCGCGGATGGGCGGGCACTCCACGATCATCCCCGCCGCGCGAAGCGCCCCCGGAAGCTTCGTCCGCCCGTCCACCTTCGCCGCGTCGAGCACGAGCACGCCGCTCGCCGACGGCCGCTCGACGTAGCGGATCATCGCCTCGCACTTCTCGCGCAGGAGCTTGTCGGCCTGGATCACCTCGACCATCCGCCGCGACGCGAAGAGACTGTCGCCGCGCAGGTCCGCCAGGATCGTCTCCAGCGGGTCGTCGGAGGTGAAGATCGAGACCGAGCCCTTCTCAGTGCCGACGATGCGCTCGTGGATGAGGTTCCGCGCGCGGTGCCGTAGAAACGGCTCCTCGCCGATGAGCAGGTAGACCGGCTTCAGCTCGCCTTTCGCCAGCGCGCGCTCCAGGTCCGTGATCGTCGAGTTGGCGGCCTTCGCCATCGCTCACCTTCCGGGGACTTACGACAACAGGTCGTCAAGGTAGCTCTTTGACGCCCTGGTGTCAAGAAGCGCCTCGGCGACGTCGGCGAATGTCACCACCGCCGCGTCACGCTCGGGCGCCGGGCCGTGAAGAATCTCCGCCACCAGGCGCGAGCGCAGTTCGTCGACGCCCCGGCCGGAGAGCGCGCAGACGTTCAGCGGGGCCGAGCCGGTGATCTCGCGCACGCGCTCCGGGGTCAGCGGGCCGTCGAGGTCGATCTTATTGACGACGGGAACGAGGCGCTTCCCGCGGAACGCGTCGAGCCGCCGGGCCTCGTCGGGCGTCACATCGCGCGAATGGTCGAAGACCCACACGACGACGTCGCACTCCCCCGCCCTCTCCACGGCCCTTTCGACGCCGATGCGCTCGATCTCCTCCGCGGCCTCGCGCAGGCCCGCCGTGTCCACGACGACGACCGGGAGCCCATCGAGCGACGCCACCGACGTCACCGCGTCGCGCGTGGTGCCGGGAAGAGGATGGACGATCGACCGCTCTCGGCCGACGAGGACGTTGGCGAGAGTCGACTTGCCGACATTGGGCGCGCCCGCAATGACGACCGTGGCCGGCTCGATGAGCCTGCGGCCATAGCTCCACGTCGCGGCGAGTTTCTCCGCGACAGCGCAGTCGCTACGGGACTTCTCGATCTCGCCTCTCAGCCGGCCAGCGAGCTGAACGAGCAACACGTCCGCCGCCCGCGCGGTGCGGGCGTGGATGAGTTGCCCGGCGATGCGCCGCTCGAGTTTCCGCAGCCTTCGCCCGGCGAGCACGTCGAGCGCGTCCGTCTCCTCCGCCCCGTCCGCCACGAAGCCGCCGATGATGCGCCGCGCCGGGACCATGCCGCCATGGCAGTGGATCTCGAAGGCGGCCTCGCCCTCAACGGGAATCCGGGCGACAAGAACCTCGTCGATGATCTCGCCGCTACGGACCACGCGGCCGTACGAGAGGCGCGCCGGCGCCAGGTCCGCCGTCCTTGAATGAAACACGGCGCGGAGGAGCATTTCGGAATCGCGGCCGGAAAGCTCGACGACGGCGATGCCGCCGATGCCTGCGGGGGTCGACATGCGGACCGTAGCGCGAGGGCTCACGTGCGACGATCCTCTTCGAGGGCGCGGACGATGCCTTCGAGGACCAGGTCGGGGACGATCTCGTCGACGCCGGCGCACCGGGAGGCGATCAGCTCCGCGTCGCCGCCGGTGGCGATCACGCGCTTCGCCGTGCGGTGCTCCTTGCGCACGCGGGCGACGAGCCCTTCGACCATCGCGATGACGCCGTGGTAGAGGCCGCTCTGGATGCACGACACGGTATTCTTGCCGATGACACGCCGGACGCGAGCGGGCAACACCTGGGGCAGAAGCGCCGTCCGCGCGTGCAGCGCCTCGGCCGACATGCGGATTCCCGGAGCGATGACGCCTCCGAGGAACTCGCCCTTCGCAGACACGGCGTCGACGGTGATCGCGGTGCCGAGGTCGACGACGATGCAGGCGCCCCGGACCCGCCGGTGCGCGGCAAAGGCGGCCAGGAGCCGGTCGGCGCCGACCTGCTCGGGGTGATCGACGCGCGCCTTGACGGGGATGACGAGGTCGCGGCCGAGGAGGACGAAATGCGCGACCGGCAGCACCTCGGGCAAGGTCGCTTCGATGTCGTAGGCCCGCGCCGGGTTCACGGAGGCCAGCGCCGCGGTGTTCATGCGGCGGCAATACTTCTCGCCCAGCTCGGCCTGGAGCCGGTCGGCAAGCAGGGCGAAATCGCCCACGGGCACCTTGAAGCGGCTTACGAACCGCGCGTCGGTCCAGACGCCCGCGGTCAGAGACGTGTTGCCGAGGTCCATGGCGAGGATCATGGGGTTTCTCCCCGATGAGAGGCAAATGCCCGGAGGATAGCGTGATCGCGCCGGAAAATCAAGAGGCCGAGGTCACTCGCCGGCCTTTGGAATCCGGCCGAGCGCGTCGGCGATCCGGCGGCGGAGGTTATCGAGGCCCTCGCCCGTGACGGCGGAGATGGGAATGATGGTCTTCTTGAGCGACTTCTTGAGTTGCTTCACGCCCTTGTCCGCGTCGGTGAGGTCGAGCTTGTTGGCAACGATGATCTCCGGGAGCTTGGCGAGCTCGGCGGAATAGGCATTGAGTTCCTTGCGGATGATCCGGTAGGCCTTGACGGCACCGGGAGTGCCCTCGACGGGCGCGGCGTCGACGATGTGGACGATGAGCCGCGTGCGCTCGACGTGCTTGAGGAACTCGATGCCGAGCCCGACGCCCCGATGGGCGCCCTCGATGATGCCGGGGATGTCGGCCATGACGAACCGGAAGTAGCCCGGGCACTCGACGATGCCCAGGTTCGGCTGCCGCGTCGTGAACGGATAGGCCGCGATCTTCGGGTGCGCCGCGGAGAGCCGGGAGAGCAGCGTCGACTTGCCCGCGTTCGGCAGGCCCACGAGACCGACGTCCGCCATGAGCTTGAGCTCGAGGCGGATCCGGCGGCTTTCGCCGGGCGTTCCCGGTTCGGCATGACGCGGCGTCTGATCGGTGGAGCTGGCGAACTTGGTGTTGCCGCGCCCACCCCGGCCGCCCTTCGCGATGCAGAGCTTCTCGCCGGGCTCCGTCATGTCGCGCAGGACGTGCCCGTGGTCCGCGTCGCGCACGATCGTTCCGACCGGCACGTGGATGACGAGGTCCTCGCCGCTCCTGCCGTGGAACTTCTTGCCCATGCCGCCGCGGCCGTCCGAGGCCTTCCACGTCACGCGCTGGGCCATGTCCATCAGCGTGGCGATGTTCACGTCGGCCAGCAGGTAGATGGAGCCCCCGCGCCCGCCGTCGCCCCCATTGGGGCCGCCGCGCGGCACGTGCGCCTCGTGACGAAAGCTGATGCAGCCCTTGCCGCCGTCGCCCGCCTGCACCGTGATGGTCGCTTCGTCGATGAACATACATCCATCCTTCAGTGTCTTCCGCCCCGCGAGACGAACGTCCTCACCCTCACCCTACCCTCCCCCTGAGAGGGGGAGGTGAGAAGAAACGTTCCGTACAAGAGAAGGACAGGCCTCTCCCCGGACCTCGAGGTAAACAGGAATGCCTGTCCCACCTTCAGCGAAGCCGGTCTGCGTCCGGTTCAGTTCTTGTCCGCAAGAACGCTGACGCGCTTCTGCGTGCCGAACTGGACGCGACCCTCGATGGTCGCGAACAGCGTGTCGTCGCGCCCCATCATCACGTTGACGCCCGGACGGAACTTCGTGCCGTTCTGCCGCACGATGATCCCGCCGGCCTTCACCGCCTGGCCGCCGTAAACCTTGATGCCGCGGCGCTGACCGTTCGAGTCCCGTCCGTTGCGAGACGAGCCGCCACCCTTCTTGTGTGCCATGACAGACTCCTTTCTGCGTTATCCCCGCGCCTCCGGCGCGCCCCCTCACCCTGCCCTCTCCCCCTTTCAGGGGGCGAGGGGAAGACAGGAGCCGCGCGCCCTTACGCCTGGGGCGCCACGATGCTCTTGATGACGACTTCCGTGTACTTTTCACGTCCGCCGACCTTGCGGCGCGAGTTCTTCACGCGGCGGTACATCATCGCGAAGGTCTTGGGGCCGGTGATATCGGCCTTGACCTCGGCGACCACCTTGGCGCCCGCGACGCTGGGCGTGCCGATGAAGCGCCGCTCGCCGTCGGCGACGAGCAGCACGTCGGCAAACTCGACGACCTCGCCCGGCGTGAGGCCGATGCGATCGATGGCGATACAGTCGCCCTCGGAGACCTTCTGCTGACGTCCGTTGTCGTTGATGATGGCGTACACCTGAGCGACTCCTTTTCCTGAAACCGTTGTTTCACGACCTCTTGTCGACGCGGTTTCCCAGCGCGTCGTAACAGGCGATTTCGATGTCCTCGACGCCGAGCGAGCTGTCGCCGTAGACGGCGAGGCGCGCGCCCGTGCGCGATTCGATGTCGAGGACCTGCTCGCGCATGCGGTTCTGAATCTCGTCGTGGACGCGGTTGTTGACGCGGATGTCCGCGCGCACGATCTCCGGCTTCACCAGCGACGCGCGGATCTCGCGCACCACGCGCAGCGACATGCTCTCCAGCGTCTTGACCTGCCCGGCGCCGTGGCAATACGGGCAGTCTTCGTAGTGCCGACGTTTGTGCCCCGAGCGCATCCGCTGGCGCGTCATCTCGATGATGCCGAACTTGCTCATCTTCAGCATCCGCGTGCGCGCGCGGTCGCGCTTGAGGCCTTCCGCCATCGTCTCCTCGACCTTGCGGATGTCCGCCTCATTGCTGAGGTCGATGAAGTCGATGACGATCACCCCGCCGAGATCGCGCAGGCGAAGCTGCCTCACGACCTCCTTCGCGGCGGCCAGGTCCACGCGCAGCGCCGACTTCTCCGGGTCCTTCTCCTTGTGGAACGACCCGGAGTTGACGTCGATGGCCACGAGCGCCTCGGCCTGGTCGATGACGAGCGACCCGCCTTCCGGCAGCGGCACATGGCGGTCGTAGATCCGCTCGATCTTGTCCTCGATGCCGAACTTATGAAAGAGCGGATCGCGCTCCGTGTAAAGCTTCACCTTCTTCACGGCGCGCGGCATCACGATCTTCAGGAAGTCGACGATCTTCTTATACGCGTTCTCGTCGTTGACCCAGGCGCGCGTGATGTCCGTGGTGAAGACGTCGCGGACCACCCGCACGACGAGGTCGCTTTCCTGGTACACCAGCGCCGGCGCTTCGCTCTTCTCGATGCGCGCCTCGAGCATCTTCCAGAGGCGCAGCAGATGGTTCAGATCGCGCTGCAAATCGCGCTTCGTGCGCCCGATGCCCGCGGTGCGGACGATGAAGCCCATGTCCTTCGGCTTCTCCATCTCCTCCAGCACCTTGCGCAGCCGCTCGCGCTCCGCCTCGTCCTCGATCTTCCGCGAGACGCCGTGCTTGTGAATCCCCGGCATCAGCACGATGAACTTGCCCGGAAGCGAAAGGTACGTCGTCATCGACGCGCCCTTCTTCCCGATGCCCTCGCGCGTGAGCTGCACCACCACGTGCTGCCCGCGCCGCAGGATGTCCTGAACGAGCGGATGCTTCCGCTTCTTCTTCGGGGCGTCCGGGCGCCAGGCCGCCGGAATCACGTCGCTGGCGTGCAGGAACCCGTTCTTCCCGGCGCCGAAGTCGACGAACGCGGCCTGGATCGACGGCTCGGTGTTCGTCACGACGGCCTTGAAGATATCCCCGACGTGCTCTTCGCTGCCCGAGCGCTCGATGTAAAGCTCTTCGAGGACGTTGTTCTCGATGAGCGCCACGCGGCACTCTTCGTGCTCCACGACGTCGATGAGCAATACCTTTTCCACGAACCCTTCCTGGCGGCCGCGCGCCCGGAGGCGACGCGAACCGTTGCGTTCCCGTCCGCGGAATCACCCCAGGCGCATCGCCGTGCGGGTGATTTCGCCGCCTTCGAGGAGCTTTCCGGGCGCCACGCCCAGCGCCTGGAAGACCTCTTCCACGCGCGTCGTGCCCTGCTCCGTGACGGCGAGAGACATCTCGACCGCATCGCCCTCGATCCCGAGCGACGTCACGAGCGGCCGCACGTCCACGCGCCTGACTTCGCGCGGCCCGTGAGCCTTCTTCCGCTCGCGCTCGACCGGCGCCTCGCGCAACGCGAGGAACCGCTCGACGTCGCCTGAGCCCACCGGCGGGCCCCCGCGAAACCGCACGCGATAGTCGATCGCAACGACGCGGTTCCGCACGTTGGGGTGCGCGATGTCGGCGCGCTCGATGCGAACGCCGTCGGGAAGCTCGGCGGCGAGCCGCCGCGTGAACTCCCCCGCCGACACCCACTCGCCCAGGTCGAATTCGGCAAGCTCCCCTTCGCTTGCCACTCCGACCCCGCGCGCCAGCAAGAGCGAGATCCGCGGCCTCGGATTGAACCCCTCCGACATCGCCACCGGCAATCCCGCGCGTCGCGCCGCGCGCGCCAACAGGCGCATGAGGTCATGATGCGATACGAACCGAACGTCTCCCTGGATCGAAAACTGGACCAATATCCTCTGCTTGAACATACGCTGTCCAAGTCAAATCGTATTTCAACCGGCGCCCCAGTCTCCACACGCCCGGCGCACCGGACAATAACCCTTCTCAAACCCGCGAAGTGCCAAGTCGTTTGAATATACTGAATTAGGCCCCAAAAGCAAGGGAATTTAGAACAACATCTTGATCTTGCACCTCCGGGCCGCAAGACCGGATTCCCCTGCAACCGCCCTTCAAGCCATCCCCTCTGACTCAGAGGTCATTCCAGAAACCCGATTCCTGCATAAACCGCAGCAATTCGCCAAATCTCACCGAAATACCAAAGATACCAAAGATATCAACATCCCCTGCATACCTGCTTTTCACGAGATGCCTCATCTACTCATTTCGTTACCAAACAATCCTCACATCATCGCTATTCCGCGCCCATCGTCGCCAACGCAGACAGATCATTTAGCTTCTTGCCAAAAGTCGACACGAAGTCCGTCAAGATGTGGTTGATTTGGCGGCGAGGTGCAAACATGGTCACGGCTTGTCCTTCCAAAGCAATTCCATATACCATCCTATCACTTGCTGACAGGTTATTTTACACGCTCTGCCCTGGCCTGTCAACCACAATCCTCAAATTGTATTTCCCTACTCTGCCCAGACTTACAATCAGCCGGCAAGAATTCCCGCATAGTCTCCCCTCCCCGACACGGCTTGCCGACCCCAACACCACCCCGCATCAGCAACATAGGGCTCCCCTCAGACGCGCGTTGCGGAACCCCAGGGCCAGAGGCAGAAACAGACACGCAGAGAGCGCAGGGGGGCGATGGTCCCTCTGTTAGCCCGGAGGGCGTCTGGTTCCAGCCTTCCCGATAGATCGGGA
>JBBIVY010000042.1:13263-28341 GCA_037439485.1 Planctomycetota bacterium
GGTCCCTCTGTTAGCCCGGAGGGCGTCTGGTTCCAGCCTTCCCGATAGATCGGGACTGACAAACCCGCGCCCTGTGACGTGGTCGGCTTCCCCAAAACGCTAATGCTCCCACCCGACCCCCACGCCTTGCTTCCGCGCGCGAAGGCGGTATACTGCTCATCGACGCCGACCGGCAACGAAAGAGGCCTTCATGGAGCTATCATATTGAACCTGCGATATCGCGACACGAATAGAGTCACCGGGTGTCTTCTTCTGATCCTCGTGACGTCGGCGGCGGCGTGCGCCGAAGGGACGGGGACGGAACCGGCGTGGAAGCCGCTGGCGGCGAAGGCGGGCGTGCAGGACGGGTCGATTCGGGCTCGGAGCCCGATCATCGCGCACGAGCGCGCGGTGAAGTTCGGCGAGGAGTGGAAGCTCGACAAGAACGTCATCCTCTTCGAGCACAAGGGCAAGTCGCTCAACGTCACGATCCGCTGGTCCATCCCCGGCTCGGATCGGAAGACCAGCTACAAAGACTCCGTCCAGACGCTCGTCAAGCTCAAGGCGTTCGGCGAGGACTACGGGTTCTGGCTGCGGCTCGACCCGGACGGGGAGCGCGTGCGGGTATCGAGCGCCTACGGCATCAAGGTGCCGTTCGGGCGCGACGCGGCGTATCTGCTCGATAGCGATTTCGACGGGACGCTCGGCAGCGCGGGCGACGGCGTCATCGTGCCGGGCTCGCGGACGGTCGGGCCGATGCAACTGCCGGTCACGCAGATATGGACGCCCGAGGACGCGATTCAGGTGCGGAAGAACGCGGACGGCACGTGGTCCATGGCGCCGATCGCGATGCCCAAACCCGACGACCGGGACCACTCGGCCGCATGGCGGTATTTCCTGTGGGAGCGCCAGGCCTGCGGATTGCTGGCGGTGGAATATCACGCGGAGCTCGAAGGGCCGATGCGCGCCCACGCGAATTACCTCGCGCTGAACCACGCGATGGGACACGAGGAGAACGCGGGGTCGCCGGGGTATTCGGCGGAAGGGAATGACGCCGGGACGACAAGCCTCCTCGGATGGGGCCGAAAGACGTACCTCGGGGGAGTGCAGGGACAGCTTGCGACGCTCATCCATCGCTCGGGCGCGCTGAGCCCGAACATGAGCGGCAGCGCGCTGCTCCTGAGCCAGGGGACGTTCTTCCTGAGCTGGTCGAAGATCGCGTCGAGCCCGCTATCCGGCCGCGTCCTCGTCTATCCGCCGCACGGCATGACGAACGTCGCCTGCCGGAGCGAGCTGGCGATGGAGAGCCCCTGCCCCGTGGACGACCGAAACAAGCCTCTCGGCACGGCGGTGGGAATCTTCACGCACTCGCTGATCTTCGCGAACTCGCCGGCGGAGAAGCCGACGCTGACGCTCGTGCCGCTGGACGCCGCCGGGAACGCGGGGCCCGCCGTGGAGGGCGAATTCCATTACCCCGGCCGCGGCGCCGGGGGCTCGACGAGCACGATGGGCAACATTGCCCTCATCCCCGGTTCACCCCTGAGGCCCGAGACCCGCTACCGCGCCACGATCAGCGCGCTGCTGCCCAAAGGCTCCGGCTCCGGCGCCGCCGCCCGCGGGGACTCCGTGCCGTTCACCTACGAGTGGGAATTCGAGACGGGCAAAGACGTGAAGCCCGGCCGGTAAAGCACCGGGGCATCCCAACGCGCCGTCGGGATGCCCCGGATGAAACACGCCTTCAGCTTCGGCGGTCAGTAACCGCCGGTCGCGGTCTTCACCGTGACGTTGTCGCCGACGCCGTAGCCGTTTTCCTTCGGCGCATACCAATCCTTCAGCCTCGTGTCGGACTCCATGCCCTTGAACACCTTGCCGCCGTAGGTGCTGCCGTAGACGGTGTAGATCTTCTTCTGGTCGGAGTCGTTCCTCACGATGTAGACCGACAGGAAGACGAGGAGGTCGCCCTTGGTCTTGAGGTCCGACTTCCACTTGAAGGCCCAGCCGACGATGGGCAGGTCGCCGAGGAGCGGGATCTTGTGCTCGATCTTGGAGTTGTTCTCGTTAATCATGCCGCCGAGGACCGCGGTCTGGCCGGACTTCATGATGAGCTGCGTGACGAGGGTGCTCGACTGCACGCGCGGGAGCTGGATGGTCGCGGTGCCGTTCGAGAAGTCGTCGAAGCCGGTGATCGTGGAGCCCTGGCCGGAAAGCTGCTCGGCCTTGGGGATGACGGTGAGCATGATCTTGTCCTCGCCTGCGATGATGTGCGGGCGCACCCAGAGCTGGAAGCCCGTGTCGATGGGCGAATGGTCCGCTTCCTTGATGCCCACCTGCACGCCGCCGGCCTGGTTGGAGGCCGAGTCGGTCTGCGCGTAGCGGATCGTCTCGCCGACGAAGATCATCGCCTGGCGGTTGTCCAGGCACAGAAGCTGCGGCGACTGCTTCAGCTCGCTGTTCTGGTCGCTGGCCAGGAGTTCGAGGACGGTGCTCATCTGGGAGAAGTCGAGCAGGCCGAACTTGAACGGGCCGGCCTGGCTGCCGCTGTAGTCGGTGATGCCGGCGGCGACGTCCGCGGCGGTCGGCCCCTGGCCGGTGACCGAGAACTTCTTCAGGTACTCCCCGCCGAGGGAGAACGGCAGGCCGCTGATCATTTTGCCGTAGGTCTGGCCGATGTTGATGCCCTTCGCCCAGTTGACGCCGCGGTTCTGCGTGTTGGTGAGGTTGGTGGCGACGAACTTGACGTCGATGAAGACCTGGAGCGGCTCCTTGTCCATGGAGTCGATGAGGTCGCTGATGGCCTTGATGTTGGGCTCGGTGTCGGTGACAATGAGGGCGTTGGTCGACGGGATGTAGTCGACGCGGCCCTTGGTGCTGGCGATGCGCTGGATGGCGTTGAGGAGCGGGAAATCGCTGCCGGACGAGACCGCGCCGGCCGCCGGCGAGCCCGCGCCGCCGCCCATGGCCAGGCCGCCGAGGCCCGGAACCGACTTAACTTCGCCGACGCCCGCGACGCCCACGACGCCTTCGGCGCCCTTGCCCTTCGTCACGTACTTGCTCTCGACGACGGGGTTGTACGTCTCGGGCGGCTGGATGTAGCGGAACTGGAAGACGCGCGTCGAGAGCTGCGTCTCGAGCGTGGCCGGGTCCATCACCTGGATGACCTTGCCTTCCTTGAGCATGATGTAGTTGTTCGAGCGGACGACGTTGCTGAGCGCCTGGGTCCAGGGGATGTCGTAGAACTGCGCGGTGACGAGGCCCTTGACGTTCGGCCCGATGTTGACGCTGGCGCCGGTAAGCCGGGCAATCATGCCGATGACCTTGGGCAACGAGGCGTCCTCGACCTCGAAGTTGATGGTCTCGGGCTTGGAAATGCGGATGATGTTGTTGCCCCCGTCCTCGCAGACCGCGCCGATCTGCTGGCACACCATGTCCAGGGCCTGGCGCCACTTGACCCCGACGAGCCGGAGCGTCACCGTGTCGGTGATGTCGCCCTGGACGACGAGGTTGCAGCCCGACTGCTTCGAGATGAAGTCGACGACGTCAGCGAACTTGGCGTCCTTGAAGTCGAACGAGATCTCGGGCGAGACCTCGCCGATCTTCTCGCGAACGACCTTGAACTCGTCCGCCCCGGCCGCCGACGACAGCGCCAGAGCCACCGCGCACGACAGAAGGATCCCGCGCAACATCGGTATCTCCTTTAAGACTGCGCCCCGTGTTTCCCCGTGTTCGTCGGCCCCGGTACGCCGGGACCGCTTATCTCGATCCGCTTATTCCGTCTTGAACTGCGCGCGCTCGATCAGCTCGCCCTTGTAGGCGAAGACCACCTTCTCGCGCGCGATCGACTTCACGACGATCTCCGCGCCCGCGACGCCCGGCGACTTGCCGCCGTCCGACTTGAGGATGTCGCCCTCGACGACCATCTGCCCGTTGACAATGGCGGCGGCCTTGCGGCTGCCCTCGCGGCCGGACCAGAAGGTGCCCTGGATGGTGATGGCGATCCCGGCGAGTTCCTTGCGGACCCGCGCGCGCTTCACCAGCGCATCGGACGCTTTCACCAGCTCCGCCAGGCGCTGCTGCATCGCGTCGGGGGCATCCTCCGGCTTCGGGGTCTCGTTGGGACTAACCGCCGGCTTCTTGAGGACCGGGGAGGTCATCTCTTCGAGGTTCCCGCGCAGCTTGAAGACGCGCTCGTAGTCGTCCGTCTCGAAGGCGCGGATCATCTTGGCGTAATAGTCCTCGGCGATGCGGCAGAGCTTCTCGCCCTTCGCCTGGCGGACCTTGAGGTCGAGGCGCTGCCACTCACGGGTGAGGTTCTTGGCGCGCTGCGAGGCGTCGGCGTCGCGGAAGGACTGCACGCGGATGAAGTCGCAATCGACGACAAGCTTCGCGGCCTCGTCGAGCTTGTCCTGGGCCACGAGCCCGTCGGCCTCGATCAGCTTCTTCGCGACGTCGTCCACGAGGTCCTGCTCCTCCTTCGGCGACAGGACGTGGTCGAAGGCCCTGCCCCGGCCGGGGTCCTTCGAGCTCGCCACGCGCTTCGTCAGCGGGTTGGCGAACGGGTCGCGCAGCGACGTGTTGCCGGCGTAGACGAACCGCCGGTCGAGTTCCTTCTTGACGTCGAAGATGACCGTCGGCACGACGGGGGCGCGCGCGCCGGGACGCGGCTTCACGACGGGATTCGCGGCGGGGTCGTAGACGAACGTCGTCACCCGCAGCGTGATCTCGTCCACGAGGTTCGACTCCTCGCGCTGCCGCACGCTGAACGACTCCACCTGGATGAAGCGGTTGTGGGTTTCGAGGAGGTTGAGGAAGCGCACGAAGCTGAAGTAGTCCCCGGCGAGCGACAGGTCGTAGGCCACCTGCTTGTAGGAAGTCGTCGGGGCGCTCGGGTCCTGCCGCATAACCTGCTGCGGGGTGACGGTGCGGATATCGACGCCCGCCTTCTTTTCGAAGTCGCTCAGGGTCTCGAGGAACTTGGACAACTCGCTCTCGTTGGGAAGGATGATCTCGTACTCGGCAAGCTCGGCGCCGATCTTCTGCCCGTCCTGGCGCAGTCGGGGCACGTCGGCGATCCTCTCGTTGAGCGAGGTGAGCTGCTGGTTCTTCTGGAGGATGGCCATCTGGAGGTCGTCGGCCTTGCTCAGGCCGAGCCAGACCCAGGCGCCGGCGCCGGCGAGGGCAAGGACGACGATGACGATGGAGACGGCGAGTTTTCTGGACTCAGTCACGGCGCATCCTCCGCAAGGATCGGTGAAGCAGACTCAATTCGCGCTCACGGCCGCCGGGACGACGCCGGCCGGAGAGGGCGCGATCGACGCCGGCGTCGCGGCCGGGGTCTTCGTCACGCCCGCCGCCTGAGGGGCGACGCCCGGCTTGAGCAGCGGGCTTACGGGCGTCGGCGCGGCGGGCGCCGGGTTCATCTCGTCCTGAAGCGCTTGGTTCGCCTCGGCCATGCGCTGCGCGGGGGTCTTGATCGGCAGCTTGATGGAGACCCGCCGGGCTTCCTTCTCCACGTACTGCTCCTCGCGGACGCTCACCAGGGTCGTCTCGGTCGCCAGCAGTTCGAGGAAGGTGGAGAAGAACGCCTTGTTGCCCTGAAGCGTCTTGCGCCACTGCGCCACCCGGTCGAGGTCCGAGCCGGAGATGAGCGATTCGATGGTGAACATGCCGCCCGAGTCGGCGGGGCCGCCGCGGTTCTCTTCGAGGCGCACCTCGGTGAACCCGACGAAACCCGGGACAATCTGGGCGAGCTGGGAGAGCTTGGAGCTCCAGAGGATGCGCGTGCGCCAGAGCTCGGCGATGGCCTGCTTGCGCGACTGCGCGTCGCCGATCTCGTCCTGCAGCTTGTCCCACGCCGCGGCCGTCACGGTGGCCTGCTGGATATCCCTGGAACGCGCCGCCAGCTGGATCTCGAGGTCCGGGACCCTCTTCATGTTAACGACGACGCCGAAAGCCGCCGTCGACAGCACCGCCGCGGTCCCGATGATGATGACGAGGAACCTCGGCAGCGGGGTCCGCTCGACGCGACGCAATTCCGCCGGAAGCAGGTTGACTTCAATCATCATGATCTAGTTCCTCCCCATCCGCGCGGCCAACCCCAGCGCCACGGTCATCTGGGGCGCCTTCTCGCGGAAGACGTCTTCGCCGGCGCGTCCGAACTTCAAGTCGAAGGCGCCCGTCGGGTCCCACAGCGCCGCGGGCTTGTTGAACGACTTGGAAAGCGACTCGGCCAGGCCCGTCAGCCGCGCGCCGCCGCCCGACAGCACCACCGACGCCACCTCGCGGTCGAATTCGTTCTCGAAGAACTCCAGGCTCAGCCGCACCTCGTTGGCGAGGTCGTCGCTGACCGTCTGCACGGCCTCGTGGATCTCGGCTTCCTTCTCGGCGGGGTCGGCCTTGAGCTTCTCCACCTCGAACGGGTTGATGCTGAGCCGGCGCGCGATGACCTCGCTGAAATCGGCGCCGCCGACGTAGACCTCGCGCGTGAACAGGCTCTTCTCGCCGTCCATCACGTTGATGTTCGTCTTCGACGCCCCGATGTCCACCATCGCGCGCACGCCCGCCTCGCCCGAGGCGTTCGCCATCACGTGCGCGTTGCCGATGGCGAACCCGTCCACGTCGATGATCACCGGGTTCACGCCCGCCGCGCGCAGCATCCCCACGTGCTCCTCGATGAGGTTGCGCTTCACCGCGACCAGCAGCACCTTCATCTCGTCCGGCCCCACGTTCTCGGCGCCGTCGATCGGCTGGCAGTCGAGCACCACCTCGTCGATGCTGAACGGGATGTACTTGTCCGCCTCGAACCGGATAGCGTTCTTCAGTTCGGCGGCGGGCATCTTCCGCACGTTGACGTAGCGGACGATCACCGAGCGGCCGGCGACGCCTGTGACCACGTCGTGGCCCTTCAGCCCTTGCTCATGCACAAATTGCTTCAGTGTCTCCGCGCGCGCCTCGGGACTCGACACCTCTTTGAAGCCCGCCCCCGTCACCGACACCGACGAGCCTGAGCAGGTCAGGAACACCGCCTTGATCGCATGAGTCCCGACGTCGAGCCCTACCGCTACTTTCTTCCGTCCGAACACGGCTGTAGACCTCCCAAGAAGACCAGGAGTCAAGTTTTGTCGAATAGCGTGTGCCACCAACGACTTACGACTGTTTTTGACTGAGCTGCCCGCAGGGTGCGGGCCAGGCGGAGAGTCGGTTCGGAGAGGGCAAACGGCGGAATTTGAGCATGAATAGGCCTGATGAACAAGCCCCATTCCAGCCTTACCTGGGCCTCTTTTGGGGAACCCCGGACTTCATAACCCCCTCAGAATCCACAAGTTAGGCTCGCCGAATCGCCCTACCCCAAACCCCGCTACGCCTACCTCCGATTGAATCGACCTTTGGGGACTATGACCTGTATCAAAAACCCCTGCGGGCAAAGATTCTTAAATATCGCTGGAACAACGGTTTTTTTGGAAAAACGCGAAGTCAGGGGGTGAAAGTCGGCAAGGCCACGGTCCGGGCGCAACACGACGGGATAGGCTCAGAGCCTATTCCTCGTCGAAATACGCCTCGGGGACGACCTTGCGGGTTTCGCCGCGGAGGAGATTGAGGGTGGCGAGCGGGTCGTCCAGCTTCATCGCCGCTTCGGCGACGGCCTTGCACTGCTCGATGCTGACGGAGCGGATGACCTTCTTGAGCTCGGGCAGCATGATGGGGCTGACGCTGAAGACCCGGAGCCCCAGGCCCAGGAGGAGCATGGTATAGTCCAGGTCGCCGGACATCTCCCCGCACATGGCCACGGGGATGCCTGCGGTGTGGCCGGCCTTGAAGACGTGCTTCAAGAGGCTGAGGATCGCCGGATGGGCAGGGTTATAGAGGTCCGCCACGTGCGGATTGCCGCGGTCCACGGCGAGGGTGTACTGGATGAGGTCGTTGGTGCCGATGCTGAAGAAATCGCTTTCCTTCGCGAAATCGCCGGCGGTGACGGCGGCGGAGGGCACCTCGATCATGATGCCGACGGGGATCTTGTGCTCGAAGGCGACGCCCTCGGCATCGAGCCTGGCCTTGGCGTTCGCAATGAACTCCTTGGCGCGGCGAAGCTCCTGGAGGGTGCTGACCATGGGCAGCAGGATGCGCACCTTGCCGAAGACGCTGGCCCGCAGGATGGCGCGGAGCTGCGTGTTGAGCAGTTCGGGGTGCTGGAAGCAATAGCGCAGCGACCGGCTGCCGAGGAACGGGTTCTTCTCGAACTGCCCGCCGGCGTCGGGCGGGAACTTGTCGGCGCCCAGGTCGAGCGTGCGGATGACGAGCGGCCGGTCGCCCAGAAGGTTGAGCGCCTTGGTGTAGGCCTCGAAGTGCTCCCGCTCCGTCGGCGCCACCGCCGGCTGCTCGCGCAGGTAGAGGAACTCCGTGCGGTACAGGCCGATCCCCTCGGCGCCGCCGTTGAGCGCCGCGGTGACCTCCTCGGGGAACTCGATGTTGCCGTAGAGGTTGATGCGTTCGCCGTCGAGCGTGATGGCGGGCAGGTCGCGGATCTCGGCGAGCTGGACTTCCTTCTCGTGATACTCGTGCTCGAGGCTCTCGTACTTGCGGATGGTCTTCTCGTCGGGCGAGACGATGACGAGGCCGCGGTTGCCGTCGATGATAACCCAGTCGCCGCCGGAGACGTCGGTGGTGACGTCGCCGAGGCCGACGACGGCGGGGATTTCGAGAGCGCGGGCGACGATGGCGGTGTGGGAGGTGCGTCCCCCGGCGTCGGTGGCGAAGCCGCGGACCTTGTTGCGGTCGAGGTTGGCGGTCTGGCTGGGGGTGAGGTCGCGGGCGACGATGACGACCTCGTGGACGAGGTGCTGCAGGTCCTCGCGGCGCTGGCCGAGGAGGTTCTTCAAAAGACGCCTCTCGACGTCGCGGACGTCGCCGGCGCGCTCGCGGAGATACTCGTCGCGGAGGCCCTGGATGCGCTTGAGCTGCGGCCTCAGCGCTCGCGAGACGGAATACTCGGCGGAGTAGTTGCGCTCGCGGATGAGCTTCTCGGCGTCGCGGATGAACTGGTCGTCTTCGAGGATCGCCAGGTGCAGCGCGAAGATGTTGGGGACCGAGCTGTCGGAGACCTCTTTGAGGATCTTCTCGCGGATGGCGGCGATGTCGGCGCGGGTGGCGATGACGGCCGAGCGCAGGCGCTGGATCTCGCCGCCGGCGTCGGTGTCGATGAAATGGCGGCGCGGGATCCGCACGTCCTCGGTGTCGAGGACGAAGGCGCGTTTGATGACCACGCCCGGCGAGACCGGAATGCCCCGCTTGATTTCCATCGAATCCTCCCGACCGCGCCGACGAAGAAGGGGACTCTCCCCTGAGTCGTCCGGGGACAATCCCCTTTCCCGTCCCTCGGTCAGGAGTGCTTGAAACCGCTCGCGATCAGCTTCGCCACCGCCTCGGCGGCGGCCTCGGCGTCGGCGCCGCAGGTGCGGATGATCAGCTCCGTGCCCTGCGCCGCGTCGAGCGTCATGATGTCGAAGATGCTCTTGGCGTCGGCGTCGACTCGGCCGTGGACGATGCGCACCTCGGAGCTGAACCGGCGCGCCGTCTCCCAGAGGTCCCGCGCGGGCCGCGCGTGAAGCCCCTCGGTGTTCGGCACAATCGCCTTCGCCTCAACCCACATGCTTCTTCTCTCTTCTTTGTAGGGGGCTCCCGACGCGTCGGGATGGCCCCGCTCTTCTTCTCCAAGGGAAGAAGAAACGCGGGCGGACACACAGGTCCGCCCCTACAGGAAATGGCTACTCGCGGTACAACTTCTCGTCCGCCTCCGCCAGCAGGCTCACCAGTTCGTCCTTGTCCTTGGCGCGGCGGAGGAACTTGGAAAAGTTCTCGTCACGCAGGACGACGGAGATGTGCTCCAGGGCCTTGAGATGCTCGCCCGGCTGGTCCGGCGGCGAAAGCAGCAGGAATACCAGGTACACCGGCTCGCCGTCGATGGCGGCGAACGCCACGCCCTTCTTCGAGCGGCCGAGGCACCCGACGATCTTCTTCGCGCTCGCGTGCTTGGCATGAGGGACGGCGATGCCCCGGCCGATCCCCGTGGAGCCCAGCGCCTCGCGGTCGAGGATCGCCTGCGTCGCCGCCTTCGCCTGCTTATCCGTCAGGTGCTGCGTCTCCACCAGCTTCTGCATCAACTCCTTGACCGCCCCGGCCTTGTCCACGGCGACCAGGTCGTCCACCGTCGCGTCCGCCACCAGAAAATCGAGCAGTTTCATCGCACCTCCATAGTGCCGCGGACGGGCGGCTTCGAAGCCCCGCCCCCGCGGAGAGTGGGAATCAGCGGGCTTCGCGCAGCTTCTCCTTCGCCTTCTTGATCTGGCGGTCCATCTTGTCCATCACCAGGTCGACCGCCGCCGTCGGCTCCGCCGCATCCGCTGCCGCCACCAACTGCTGGCCGCGCACGGTCCCCAGGATCACTTCCACCTTCGTCCCCTGCCCCTCTTCGGCCAGAATCAGCTCCGCGCTGTGAACGCCGTCGAAGTGCTTGAGGATGTGTTCGAGCTTCTTCGTCGCATAGGCGCGAACGTCTTCCTTAATGCCCAGATGACGACAGGTCAGTCGAATATCCACCATGATGCCTCCTCCTGTAGAGACTGCCCTCTCGCCTTAGTCTAAACGTAAGTCCCGTGATGTCAACCACCTTTTGCGGATTTTGACTGCGGGATGGGCCGTCTTTCGCGCCGAGCGCCGGTGCCGCCGGGGCTACTTTGACGGCCCGGGCGCGGGCGAGATCGGCGGCTTCGGCTCCGTATGCGCAACGGCGTCCGGCTTGGGCATCCCCGGCACGATGACGCCGCCCGACATGATCAGGCGGAATGCATCGTCCACGGAAATGTCGAGGCGCGCAACCTCATCCTCCGGGACGAAGATAATGTATCCGGTCATGGGCGTCGGCGACGCGGGCAGGAAGACGGTCACCACCTTCTTCCGCGCCGCCGCCTCGACCGCCGGGATGCCCTGACCGGTCACGAAGCCCAGCGACCAGATCCCCTTCCGCGGGTATTCCACGATCACCACCGAGCTGAAGGCGGCCTTCGGGCCGGTGAAGACGACGTCCGTGACCTCGCGGATGAACGGGTAGACGTAGCGCACCAGCGGCACCTGCGTCACGCGCGACTCGAACGCGGCCCACACGCGCTTGCCGAGGAGCGTGCCCACCATCACCCCGACCAGGCCGATGAAGACCAGCGTCAGGATGAACCCGAGGGCGTAGTCGAAGAACCACATCAGGATGGCGCTGCCCTCGATGAGCCGGTGGAAGCCCGACTTCTTGAGGATCACCTGCACGCTTGCGTTGACGTAGTGGATGATGTTGTCGTTGATGAGGCCGAAGCCCCACAGGAGCACGATGAGCGTGATAATGGTCGGCAGGAGCAGGATCAGCCCGCGGAAGAAGAGCCTCTTCCACCCGGGCACCGGCCTCGACGGGACATCGGGCTGCGTCGAACGCGGCATCATTCCAGGCACTCCCTGACCGCCTCAGCCAGCCGGCGGACCCCTTCGCGGACGCGCGCGACGTCGCCGACGCCGAAACTCAGCCTCATGCAATTCGAGGGCGCCTGCCCGTCCGCGCCCGGCGCGAAGCAGAACTCCCCGGGCACGTAAATCACCTGCCGCTCCAGCGCGGCGCGGAAGAGCCGCGACCCCGGCCCCGCGTCGAGCCCCTCGGGCAGCGTGACCCAGACGTAGAGCCCGCCTGTCGGATGCGTGCGGCGGACACCCGCGGGCATCCAGCGGTCGATCGCCTCCGTCGTCGCGGCAAGCTTCTTCCGGTAGCCCGCGCGAAGCGTGCGCAGGTGCCGGTCGTACGACCCGTCCGCCAGCAGCCGGTCCAGCAGGTGCTGCGTGAAGTTGTTGCTGCCGAAATCGTGCGCCCCCTTGAGATGCTCCACCTTCGCCGCAACGTCGCCCGGAAAGAGGCCGAACCCCGTCTTGAGCCCCGGCGACAGCGACTTCGAGAACGAGCCGAGATAGCAGATGCGCCGGCCGGTTCGATCGAGAGAGCGCAGGCTCGGGATATCCTGCCCCGAATAGCGCAGCTCGCGGTAGGCCGCGTCCTCCACGACGTGCATCCGGCGGCCGGTGAAGTACTTCTTCACGAGCCTCATGACCTCGCGGCGGCGCCGGGCCGAAAGGGAGACCCCCGTGGGGTTCTCGTAGTAGCTGACGAGGTAGAGCATCCTCACGCGGTCGAGCCGGCCCTCCGCGGCGAGCGACCGCAGCGTCTTTTCGAGCAGGTCCGTGCGCATCCCTTCTTCGTCGAGCGGCACCGACCGGCACGAGGCCCCGGCCGCCGTGAGCGCGTCCATGAAGACGAAGTAGCTCGGCTGGCCCAGGATCACCACGTCGCCCGGATCGAGCAGGACCTCCGTGAGCAGGTAGAGCAACTGCTGCGAGCCCGTGCTGATGACCATGTTGTCGGCCGAGTAGCCCCGCTCGCCATAGCGGACGCCGTCCGAGCGGGCGATCCGCCGCGCCAGGCGCTCGCGAAGCGACGGGAGGCCCTTCGTGGTCCCGTATTGCAGCGCTGCGCGCGCGGCGAAATCGTCGGAGAGCATCCCTTCCAGTTCACGGCGGACGTCCTCCACGGGAAGCGTGCCGTAGTCGACGAACCCCGCCGCAAGAGAAATAAGCCCCGGCTCGGCGAGCGCCTGCGCCATCATCGCGCTGATCGGCGACTCCTCGATCCGCCCGCCCCGCCCGCTCCAGGTCTTCTGAGACGCCTTCGCGACACCCATCGACGTGCCCTCCTTATAGCCCTATTGTCGCAGATTCCGCCCCCCATGTCAAGAAGACGCGGCTTGACGGCGTGGAACGGCCTTTCGTATAATCCGTGCGGGAGGCCGTCATGAAACTCAAAGTGGCGCTCGTTCAGATGTCGGCGGGGCCGGACAAAGAGGCGAACGTCGCGCGGGCGTGCCGCCTGGTCGAAAGGGCGGCGGCAAAGGGCGCGCGGTTCGTCCTGCTGCCGGAGGTGTTCAGCTTCGTCGCGGATGCGTCGCTCTGGAGAGGCGCGGCGGAGACCGTGCCCGGGCCGACGTCGCGCACACTGGCGGCGCTGGCGAAGAAGCATCGCATTCACATTCTCGCGGGGTCGATACTGGAGCGGCACTCCGCCGCAATTCCGAAAAGAAGAAGAGCGGGGGGACACAGGGGTCCCCCCCTACAAAGAGAAGATCGCTGCTCCAATACCTCCCTCCTCTTTTCGCCGGGGGGAAGAATCGTCGGACGATATCGCAAGATGCACCTCTTCACGGTGAAACTCCCCGACGGCGTCATCTTCGACGAGGTCGATTACACGCATCCGGGGGAGCGCCCCGCGGTAGCGCGGACGCCCTTCGGGCGGGTCGGGATGACGATCTGCTACGACGCGCGGTTCCCGGAACTCTACCGCGCGCTGATGCTGAAAGGCGCCGAACTCGTGACCGTCCCCTCGGCGTTCACCTCCTTCACCGGCCGGGCGCACTGGGAGGTGCTGCTCCGCTCGCGCGCCATCGAGAACCAGGTCTTCATCCTCGCCCCCAACCAAGTCGGCCGATCCGCCACCGGCGTCGAGTTCTACGGCCATTCGCTCGTCGTCGATCCCTGGGGCACGGTCCTCGCCGAGGGCTCCGGGACAAAGGAAGAACTCGTCTTCGCCGACATCGACACCGTGTGCGTCCGCGAAGTCCGCAAGCGCCTGCTCGCGCTCCGGCACGTGCGGAAGGATCTTCTTTCTCTTTCGTAGGGGGGGACCTATGTGTCCCCCCGTGTTTCTTTGCCGCGTCTTCGTCGGCGAAGGAGAAGCAGGAGAAGAAGAAGAACGGGGGGACACACGGGTCCCCCCCTACGAAAGAAAGAAGAGAAGAAGGAAAACAGCTATCGACTGGCGCAAGTGCTTTGAGGTCATCAAGGGGACGTTCTTCGGCACCGCCTGCGAGGCGTGCGGAACGGCGCCGCAGGAGCCCGGAGACACGCTGTGCGCCGAGTGCGCCCAGGCGCTGAGGCCCAAGGCGGAGGCCCGCTGCCCGCGGTGCGCCATCCGGCTGGGGCCGCACGTGCCGATCGAATCCCGCTGCACCTGGTGCCGGACACAGAGGCTCCGATTCCGCTCGGCCCGGGCGCTCTTCACCTACGACGGCGTCGTGCGCGACCTCATCCACGCGGCCAAGTTCCACCAACGCACCTACGCCGCCGAGCGGTTGGCGGACCTCTTCGCCGCGGGGTTCGAGCGCAAGGACTTCCCCGAGGGCGTCTCCGTCATCGTCCCCGTGCCGATGCACCGCCGCGAGGAGCGGATGAGGGATACGAACCTCGTGCGGATGTTGTCGGAGCGTCTCGGGAAGAAGATCCACGTCAAGCGCGACGCCGGGGCGCTCGTGCAGACCCGCATGGCCTCGCCGCAATTCACGCTCGACCCCGCCCAGCGGCGCAGGAACGTCGAAGGCCTCTTCGCCGCGCGCGAAGGGCTCGATCTCAAGGGCCGGGAGGTCCTCCTCGTCGACGACATCCTCACCACCGGCGCCACCGCCAACGAGTGCGTGAACGCCCTCCGCGACGCCGGGGCGGACAAGGTGCATGTCGCCGTCATCGCCAGGACGCAACCGGCGCATTGACGGGGTTCAGAGCTTGTCGATGCGTTCCGCGGAGACACCGAGGTACCAGGCATTGCCGAGCCGGCGGGTCCACTTCACCCGCACGGTGGCGAGGTAGGATTCATTTCCGTCGGGAGAATTGAAGCCAAACTCGAGACGGACGTCGATGGGATAGTAGATGGGGCATTCGAGGAGGAAGCCGCCCGCCGAACGGTTGCGGATGAAGCCTTCGGTGTATCGCTCCTCGGACCCACAGGAGGGCGAGGTCTTCGACCGGCGCACCCGCATCTTCAACCGACACGAATGACGCTCGAATTTCCGGCCCACAGGGTTGCTTTGAAGGTCCTGTTGGGGCGCCGGAGTCGCTTCCGTCATGTTGCCCTCAAGTCCCGATGAAACGCTCCGAACTCGTCAGCGCACCGTAACCCGTTCATAGGCAAGGCGCTATGCGCTAAGAAGCTGTTTCAAAACCGCTGTTTCATGTAGCTTAGCCCCTTGTGGGCGT
>JBBIVY010000043.1:0-20898 GCA_037439485.1 Planctomycetota bacterium
TGGATGATAACCATCTCCTGAAAGCCGCAGCGATCTATGGCGCGAACGCCTCGGGCAAGAGCAACCTCATCAAGGCGATGAAGGTGATGAGCGCCTTCGTACTCGGGTCCGCTACAAAGATGAATCAAGGGGACCAGATCGAGGGGGTCGCGCCTTTTCGGCTTACAGAACTCACCCAAGCAGACCCTTGCCGGTTCGAGATCAAAATGACGGTAGGCGCTACGCAATGTAGATACGGATTCTGCGCCACAGAACGGCGAGTTCTTAGCGAATGGCTCTACGACGAACCGCCGACGGGCAATCGGCGCCCACTATTCGAGAGGACCATCGATTCGTCAGCTGGGGAAAGCAAATGGACATTCGGCGCCGAATTGAAGAAGGACGAAGGGATTCTCAAGGAACGTACACGTGACAATGGCTTGGCCCTCTCGCGTGGCGCCGAACTGAACATACCGAGACTCAGAGAAGCATTCCTCTGGTTTCGCAATAACCTCGCAGTCCTCGACCTATCCGTAAACACTTGGGACATGGTTCGTACAGCAGCGATGGTTGCCCGAAAGAACGAGGGCCTTAACCGCTGCCTTGCACAATTGCTGCACGACGCGGATCTTGGAATAATGGGCTTCAGTGTCGTCGAGAAGGGGCTCCCATCGCGGGCGCCTGAGTCGGGCCTGATGAAGGAATTGGCCGACAGATTCCAATCAGCAGGTATGTTCTTGCACGTCCAGACACGGCACCAAGTGATGGATTCCGGCAAAGAGGTGGAGTTTGACCTGATCGAGGAGGAGTCCAATGGCACACAAAGGTTATTCGGTTTGGCTGGAATACTTCTTTCGGCGCTGGAAGCCGGGGTTGTAGTTGTCGTTGATGAACTCGAATGCAGCATGCACCCCTTGCTGAGCCGCAAGCTCGTCGAGATGTTCCAGAGCGAAGAGCTGAACCCCAAGGGTGCGCAACTGATCTTTGCCACTCACGATGTGACTCTTATGGACCCGCAGCTTCTGCGCCGCGACCAGATCTGGCTGGTGGAGAAGAACGCCGCGGGCGCGTCGGAACTCTATTCGCTCTATGACTTCAAGGAGGGCGAGGAGGAGGCGCGGCCTCGCAGCACCGAGGCATTCTTGCGGAGGTACTTGGCCGGTCGCTATGGCGGCGTCCCCAATTTCGGCCCTGCGGTCGAAAACCTGGACCTGAAATAGCCGGGGGGTGGCCATGCGACGAGAGCGCAGGCAACTTGGAATTCGGCCGAGGGCGACGATCCTCATCGTCGGCGAAGGCGAGCGAACCGAGCCGCATTACTTCGAGGGGCTCAAGAAAGCGGTGGAGGCGCGAGGCGGCCTGACCGTACGCGTCAAGAAGGGGCGCGGTCGGTCGGCGGAGGACGTGGTGAACGAGGCGCTGAACGAGATGGGCCTTCGCGCTTATGATGAGGTCTGGTGCGTCATCGACGTGGAAGGACCCGGCCACACCGGGCCGCTCCAGAGGGCGCGCGAACTGGCCGAGAAGCATCGGATCACCCTGTGCATGTCAAACCCCTCGTTCGAAGTGTGGATACTGGCCCATTTCGAAAGGACTCGGAAGCATTTTCCGGACGCCGCGGCCGTCATCGCGGAGATTAACAAGCACTGGCAGAAGGCATTCCCGGGGCAGAAGTACGAAAAGGGGGACGCGGCCCTCTTCGAACGATTACGCGACCAGCGCGATGCGGCGATCTCCAACGCTCGGTCCGTGCGCGAGAGCGACCATCCCGGCGTCCACGACACCGCCAAGGCCAATTCCTCGACCGACGTCTATCGCCTCGTCTCCCGCCTTCTGAATGGCTGACGCGCCGGAATAACCCGCAGGTACAGAAGAACTCCCTCCCCGTTTTCGCGCGGGGAGGGAGTCTCGATCGTCGGAACGATCTGCAAATGCGAAGATAAAAGCGGCGTCAGGCATCCCGACGCGTCGGGATGACCTACTTGGCTTCGCGGACGCCTCGCAGCATCGCAATCCTTCCGGCGCGGACGACTTCGCGAATTCCATAGGGCTTCATGAGGTCGATGAAGGCGTCGATCTTGATCTCGGGGCCGGTGATTTCGACGACGACGTGGGTGGCGGAAATGTCCACGATCTTGCCTTCGAAGACCTTGGTGAGCTCGAAGATCTCGTTGCGCTTGGCGGCGGGGGCGGAGACCTTGACGAGCATGAGGTCGCGCTGGACGTACTCGCGGCCCAGGAAGTCCTGGACCTTGATCACGTCGATCAGCTTCGACAACTGCTTGCGGATCTGCTCCAGCACCGCCTCGTCGCCGTGCACCGCGATCGTCATCCGCGACATGTCCGGGTTCTCCGTCTCGCCCACCGCCAGCGAGTCGATGTTATACCCGCGCGATGAGAACAGCCCCGCAATCCGCGCCAACACCCCCGGCGTGTTCGTCACCAACGCGCTGATGATGTGCGTCGAGTATCCGTGAGTTTCGCTCATGGTCGTTTCTCCTCAGGCCATTCCGCCGATCATGCGGTCGATCGCCTCGCCCGCGGGGACCATCGGGAACACGTTCTCTTCCGGGCAGATGATGAAGTCCATCAGCACCGGGCCCGGATGCGCGATGGCCTCATCCAGCGCCGAACGCACCTCTTCCGGCCGCGTGACGCGCATGCCCTTGACGCCGTAGGCCTCGGCGACCTTGACGAAATCCGGGTTGCCTTTCAGCACGGTGCCCGAGTATCGCTTTTTGTAGAAGAGCTGCTGCCACTGCCGGACCATCCCGAGGAAGCCGTTGTTGAGGATGGCGATCTTGACCGGCACCTTGTTGGCGGCGATGGTGGCCAGCTCCTGGATGTTCATCTGGAACGACCCGTCGCCCGAGATGTCGAAGACGATCGCCTCCGGCCGGCCGATCTGCGCGCCGATGGCGGCGGGGAAGCCGAAGCCCATCGTGCCGAGGCCGCCGGAGCTGATGAAGTGCCGCGGCTTCGTGTGCGTGTACCACTGCGCGGTCCACATCTGATGCTGGCCGACCTCGGTGACGATGACGGCCTCGCCCTTTGTCGCCGCGCAGATCTGCTCGATGACGTACTGCGGCATGATGCCGTCGACGCACGTGCGGTCGTAGACGAGCGGGTGTTTCTTCTTCCACTCCGCGATCTGCGCCAGCCACGGCGAGCGGTCGACGGGCTTCACGTGCCGGAGAAGCTCCTCGAGGATGTGCTTCGCGTCGCCGACGACGGGGACGTCGACGCGGATGGATTTGGAGATGCTCGCCGGGTCGATGTCGATGTGGATGATCTTCGCGTGCGGCGCAAAGGTGTCGATCTTGCCGGTGACGCGGTCGTCGAAGCGCGCGCCGACGGCGATGATGAGGTCGGAGTTCTGAATCGCGTAGTTCGCGTAGACCGTGCCGTGCATGCCCAGCATCTTGAGCGCGAGCGGGTCGGTTTCCGGGAAACACCCGAGGCCCAGCAGCGTCGTCGTGACCGGGACGTTCGCCGTGTGCGCGAGTTCGGCGAGCAGGTCGGAGGCGCCGGAGATGATGACGCCGCCGCCGGCGTAGATGATGGGCTTCTCGGCGGCGTTGATGGCCTCCGCGGCCAGGCGGATCTGGCGGACGTTGCCGTCGCGCTTCGGCCGGTAGCCGGGGAGGTTGACCTCGACCTTGCCGGGGCCGTCGGTTTCGATCTCGGCGGTGAAGATGTCGACGGGCACGTCGATGAGGACGGGCCCGGGACGCCCGGTGGAGGCGATGTGAAACGCCTCGTGCAGCGTGCGCGCGAGGTTCTTCGGGTCGCGGACGAGGTAATTGTGCTTCGAGATCGGCCGCGTGATGCCGGTGATGTCGACTTCCTGGAACGCGTCGTTGCCGATGGCCGAGGACTTCACCTGGCCGGTGATGGCGACGATGGGGACGGAGTCGAAATTGGCGGTGGCGATGCCGGTGACGAGGTTCGTGGCGCCGGGGCCGCTGGTGGCCACGCAGACGCCGACGCGGCCCGTCGCCCGCGAGAAGCCGTCGGCCATGTGGGCCGCGCCTTGCTCGTGACGGGTGAGGATAAGCCTCAGCCCCGAGTCGTAGAGAGCGTCGAAAAACGGAATGACCATGCCGCCGGGTATGCCGAACATGGCGTCCACGCCGAGGTGCTTCAGCTCCTCGACGAGGACCTGTGCGCCGCGCTTCTTCATGGCGGGAATCCTTTCGCGCCTGCGGGATCCGATCGTCCCCGGCATCGCCGAGGCCCGTCCGGCAGCCGTGGCGTTCGGCCGCCAGGACCCCTGGAAAAAGGCACTGTGTACCTTTTCTCCCGGGTCCGTATTGCCGCTCCGCCGGTCGGGCGACACGCCTCGGCCTGGCGGCAGCGGTTCCCGCGATGAGAAAGAACAATCAGCGCAATATACCGTTATCGGCTGATGAGTCAAGCGAAATGAAGCCGGCTTGGGGCCCGGCGCGTTGCCCGCCGCGCGGCGGGGCCGGGGGCTCTTCAATTTCGGCCTGTCATTTTGGCGGTGAAGGTGATAACCTTTTCGCCCGCGAGGAAAGCCCTTTTCAGTCGAACGCGGCCTGTCAACTCCGGACCTGCGGCATGGGAAAACGCTTCTCACAATTCATGGATGCGGTCCGGCGCCGGCTGTCGATGAGGCGCGTTCCGATCGTCGTCGCCGTCGCGGCGGTGCTGCTCGCCCTCACGTCCTTCAACCGCGGCTTCATGATGGACGACTACTTCCACCGGCAGATCCTGCTGGACCGGTGGGCGTGGCCCGTCCACGACGCCTCGGTCTCGGGGATGTTCTCCTTCCTCGACGGCAACCCGGAACGCTCGCGGGCCATGATGGACGTCGGGGCGCTGCCGTGGTGGACCTACGACAGGGGCCGGGGCTCGTTCTGGCGTCCGCTGGCGGAGCTGACCCACATCGCGGATTACCGTCTCTGGCCCTGGACGCCGGAGCTGATGCACGCGCAAAGCCTGCTCTGGTTCGGCGCCGTGGTCTGGGCCGTGGCGGTGCTCTACCGTCGGCTCGGCGGCGCCGCGTGGGTGGCGGGGCTTGCGGCGCTCCTCTTCGCCTTCGACGACGCTCACGCGGTCACGGTCACGTGGATCGCCAACCGCCATGCGCTCATCAGCACGTTCTTCGCCGTGCTCGCTCTCATCTCCTACGACCGCGCCCGCCGGGACGGCTGGCGGCCGGGAGCGTTCCTGGCGCCGCTCTTCCTGGCGCTGGGGCTTCTGGGGGGAGAGACGGCCCTTGCGGTCGCGGCGTACTTCGTGCCCTATGCGCTCTTCCTCGACCGCGGGAGCCTCCTCCGGCGCGCGGCCGGACTTCTGCCGTGCCTGCTCGTGCTCGTCGGGTGGGGAGTGCTCTACCGCGCGCTGGGGTTCGGCACCTATGGCATGGGCGCCTACATCGATCCGGGCCGGGAGCCGCTGGCCTTCCTCGGCGCCGCGCTCGAACGCGCCCCCGTCCTGCTGCTGGCGCTCTTCGCCCAGCCGCCGGCGGACCTCTACGGCGGCGACTACTACCGGTTCATGCCGCACGGGGCGCTGATTGTGTGGCTGTCGGCGGCGGCGTTCGTGGCGTTCGTGGCGATCCTGCTCGTGCCGCTGCTGCGGCGCAGCGTCGAGGCGCGGTTCTGGGCGGTGGGCACGCTCCTCTCGATGTTGCCGGCGTGCGCGACCTTCGCCCATAACCGCATGCTTCTCGTCCCGGGCATCGGCGCGATGGGCATCGTCGCGGGGTTCCTCGCCTGGCGCGCCGACGGCGAGCCGTCGGCGTCCGAGCGTCCCCGGTATCGACGCGCCGCCGCGGGGCTGGCGGGCGCCTTCGTCGTCATCCACCTGGTCGTCGCGCCGATTTTGCTGCCGCTGAACGTCGTCGCGCTCGATCACATCAACAGCAACTATATCAAGAAACCCGCCCTCACGATGCCCTGGGTCCCCGACATGCCCGGGAAGACCTACGTGCTGATCAACCCGCCGGTCGCCGCGCTGAGCGAAGACTACATGGCGGTGCGGGACGCCTACGGCAAGGACCTTCCCGGGCGCCTCTACTCCCTCGCGTCGGGGACGCTGCCCTTGACCCTCACCCGCGTCGACGCGCGCTCCTTCGACGTGTCGTGCGCCGAGGGGCTGATCGAGACCACCTTCGACCGGATCTTCCGGGGATCGTCGAGGCCGATGCGCGTCGGCGATCGCGTGGTCCTCTCCGGCATGACGGTGGAGATCATGGCGCTGGCCGACGGCTGGCAGCCCTCGCGCGCCCGCTTCACCTTCCCCGTCCCGCTCGAAGACCCGTCGAAGATTCTCCTGTTGTACTGGAAGGGCGGGGCCTTCCGTCTCTATCCCATGCCGGCGATCGGGCAATCCGCCGTGATTCCCGCAGAGCGCCTGCACTGAATTCTGAATTAACGGGGACAGGAGCCGTTTTTTACAGTGGGTGTTCCGGCGTCGAGACTCATGAAGGAGGAGGACCCTGCCCGTTCGAATCATCTGCCCGGTGTGCGGGAGTCTGAGCCAACTGGAAGGCTTTCCGCCGCCGGCCGGGGCGAAGTGCCCCCTCTGCGGCGCCGACCTCTCGTCCGCGAAGCCCGACGTGGGCCTCGGCCCGCCGCCGCTGCCGATGCGCGCGACGGAGGCCGACAGCTACGACAAGATCGCCGACACGGTCGGAATGGTGCCCTCGAAGAACATGAAGGACACGGTTTTCCAGGCGATCTTCATCGGCGTCGGGCTCGCCGTCGGAATCGGCGTCGGGGCGCTGATCGGCGGCCTGACGGGCGGCTCCGCGGGGTGCTTCTACGGCCTCTTCCTCGGCGCGCTCGGCGGGCTCATCCTGTCCACCCTCATCAGCGGCGTGATCCTCATGGTGCGCGGCTGGAAGCGCGCCAGGTCGAAGGATCATCCGTCCGTCTGACCGGCGTGCGGAGTGTCCGGCCGCCCCGGTCCTGACCTGCGGCGAGGCCCTCGCGCGGACGTGGCTGCGAGGGTAGATGGGATGGGTCCAAAACCACTGTGCTCAACAAATGCAGTGTGATATATATCATTGCGCATCACAGCAATGCCCCGTGTCTTCTTCTCGGCGTCCCCGGCGTCCCCGTTTGCTCGCGTTCCCGGCGGCGGTTGCACCATAATGCAGCATGAATGCCCTTATGCGCAAGAAGTATCCCGCGCGATGTCGAATTTCCCCAACACCGCCGTTTCTTCTGCCGCATGGACGCATCCCTCATCCCGCCATGGACTTACGGCAATCCGCCGGCGCGCCGACCGACGGCACACGGTATTCACCCATGCGGAGTCCGTGGGACAAAACATTGTCCGAACCGGGGTAGCTCGATAAGTCGTTGCTGATACTGCGGTTACGTCTCGCGCCGAAACAGCCCGCCTGTTTTTCCTCCGAACGGCACGCCCTTTGCGCGAAGAATAGCGGAAGTCGCAGCAGGGACGTAAGGTTCGTGAAATATAGATATTGACAAGATGCCGGACCATGGAGGAATGACAATGCGACATGCCATCGGCTTGTGCGTGGCGATCCTGCTGGTCTCGGGCGCGGCGAACGCGGTGACGAAGACGTGGAACGTGGACTATGACGCGAACTGGGGCACGGCAAGCACTTGGAGCCCGACGGGTGTGCCGGCGACCGGGGACAACGCCGTCCTCGGCAACGTCATCACCGCCAACCGCAACGCGATTCTGAGCGCAAACTACTCGCTCGGCAAGCTCACGATCAACAACACGGCGGGGCTCTACAACCTGAACTCCTCGTCGACGACCGCGTACACGATCACGCTGACAGGCCTGGGAGTCAATCTGTCGGTGGGCGCGCTGGGCGCGAACCTGGCCCCCGCGGCCGCGCCGAGCTACATCGCCTTCTCGTTGCCGACCGGAGCTTCGACCTGGGACATCGGCGGGCCGACGTTCGTCGGAAACGTGAACGGCGGCGCCGCGGCGGCGGCGCTGACGAAGATCGGCTCGGGCACGCTGACCTGGGGCGGAAACGGCGCCTACAGCGGCGCCCTGACGGTCAACGCGGGCAACTTCAAGCTGACGGGCAGCCCGACGGGGCTGGGCAATTTCACGATGACCCCGACGGGCTCGGGCGACCTGACGTTCCTGGGCACGGGCACACTGGGTCTGGCCTCCGCCAAGACGGGCACCTTCACCGGCACGGCCGGCGGCAACGCCGTCGTCTCTCCGGGCAGCACCACCGGCGAGACCGCCCGGCTGATCTTCGGCACCTCGGGCAACTCGAACACCGTCTACCTCCAGAACTACGCCAACTACAACGCGGACCTCGCGTCCGCCGGCACCTACGGCGCCGACCTGCTGAAGGTCGTGGGCGCGCTGAACCTCGGCTCGGCGGGCACGACCAACTCGCTCTACATCACGTCGGCCTCGGGCAGCCTCAGCCCCGGCTATCTCCTCTCCACCTTCACCAGCCGGACCGGCACGTTCAACTCGGTCTATTACAATGGCTCTCTCATCGGCTCGCCCACCAGCGGGTTGAACATCGGCGGCACGCATAACCTGGTGTACGGCGCCACCTACATCAGCCTCGAGAACCCGACCCTCAAGCCGAAGTTCTGGATCAACGACGCGGCCGGCGGCTTCGGCACGGCGAGCAACTGGGCGACCGGCGCCGCCCCGGCCTTCGACGGCACCGAGTCCATCGTCCTGCCGAACGTCCTCACGGCCGCCCGCACGCTGACGCTCGACGCCGACCGCAACATCCTCGGCCTCTACATCGACGGCGGCGGCAACCCGTACACGATCGATCGCGGCGGCAGCACGAGCCGCACTCTGACGATCCAGAGCGGCAACATCAGCACGGGCACGGCGGGGGCCTTCCTCACGAGCAGCGGCAACCCGACCTACGTGACGGTTGCGATTCCGAACTCCGTGACCGGCACCTGGGCCATCGGCGGGCCGACCTACGTGGGCGCCGTCAACGGCGCAACCTCCACGGCCTCCACGATCGCGAAGACGGGCTCCGGGATCCTGACCTTCGCCGGAAGCGGCAACTACGCCGGCGCCTTCACGGTCAACCAGGGGACGTTCCGCCTCACCGGCGCTCCCACGGGGATGGGCAATTTCCTGGTGACGCCGACGGGCGCCGGCGACTCCACGTTGGACGGCACGGGCTCGCTGGGGCTGGCCTCCGGCAAGACGGTGCAACTCCTCGGCACCGGCAGCGGCAGCGCGGTCCTCGCCCCCGGCGTCGCCGCCGGCGGCATGACTCCGTTCCGGCTCGGAACGTCCGGCAATTCGAACACGGTCACGCTCGACAGCCTCAGCCGCTACAATGTCGACCTCTCCGGCACCGCGCCCGGCATGAGCGACGGCCTCGGCGTCCTCGGTTCCCTCAGCCTCGGCGCGACGGGAACCACCAACGCCCTCTACCTGACGCTCGCCTCCGGCAGCCTGCAGAAGGGCTACCTCCTCGCCGCGGGCAGCACGGGCCTGAGCGGGAAGTTCAACTCCGTCTACTATAACGGCACGCTGGTGTCCAACCCCGAAACCGCGGGCGCTATCAACGGCACGCACAACCTCGTCTACGGGTCCAACTACGTCCTGCTCCAGAACTCGGCCGCGAATAACATTCACTTCTGGGCCAACCCGGATTCCGGCCAGCTCGTCACCCCCGGCAACTGGACCAGCGCGCCCGCCTTCGACTGCACGGACATCTACATCCTCCCGTACACCGGCGGCACCTGCAACCTGCCCAGCCCCGGCGCGGGCGTCACCCGCTACTTCGGCGACATCACGGTCTATGGCGGCAAGTTCTACCTCGCCAGCACCGCCACGGGAATCTACCGCTTCATGGCCAACTCCGCCGCCGGAACGACCGGCAGCCTGACCATCAACGACACCACCAACACCGCCGCGGTCTTCTCCAATAACAACAACGTCCTCCAGACGTTCGACATGGACGGAGACTTCATCGTCAACCCGAACAGCCAGGCCACGGTGCTGAACTACCCCGGCGGCACCGTCATCATGCGCGGCGCCGGCAGGACCTTTGAAGTGAGGAGCTATACGCGGAACTACAACGGGGTGGATAACGTGACCGTGATGCCCGGGGCGAGCACCTACTTCAACAACCTGGGCAGCTCGGGCAACAATAACATCAAGAAGCTCGACGTCCGCGGGACCGCCACCGGCGCCGTGACCGTCTGCGCGAGCGCGGCCCAGACGATCTTCGTGAGGCCGGGCGGCGACACGAGCCAGTTGGACCTCTACGTCGACGGCGACAGCCGGCAGGACGTCGGCACCACCGTCGGGAAGTACGTCTACCTCACGTCGCCCATGATTTCGGGGGTCTGGAGGAACTACACCATTGGCGAGGCCACTTATCTTAACGCCGCCGACAACATGGTCGAAACCCAGAAGATGACGGGAGCCCTGAAGGTCCGGAACCTCACCCTGGTGGGCGGTTTCACCTCCGGCAGTTCCACCCTGGGCTCCAGCTTCTGCGTCGACACCGACAACAAATCCATCGACTATAACCTCACCGTCGACTGCGACGTCATCGTCGGGGCCACCGCGTCTACGGCCACCAACTATCGCGGCATCCTCAAGATGAACGGCTCGACCGTCAAGGTCGGCGGCAACCTCACCGTCAAGAACTGCCAGGCCGTCGTCGGCGGCAACACGATGACCGCCACGACCGGCACGCTGCAACTCGGCAGCAGCTTCACCGTCGAGGACCGCGCCTCCACCCTGGCCGCCGGCTGGAACATGGGCACGAGCACGTTCCTCTGCGACGGCAACGGCACCTCGCGGACCCAGACCCTCGCCACGAAGGGCCTGCCGTTCTACAGCCTCACCGTCAACAACCCCGGCGGCGTCGTGTCGCTTGCCGACAACGTCCTGCTCAAGGGCAACTTCTACCTGCAGGCGGGCGTCTTCCGCACGAACGCCAACTACCTGGTGTTCCAGGGCGGACAGGGCACGGTGGACACCGCCGAGACGCTCGAGGTCGACAACGCGACCGGCTCCCTCAAGAAGGTCCGCATCGCGACCGGCTCGCCGACGTGGGTGAAGCTGACGAGCAACCTTACCGTTACGGACAACCTCGACATCGACGCGGGCTGCGAACTGCTGCTCAACGGCTTCACGCTCACCGTCAACACCGGCTCCGACGTCCAGTTGTTCACGGGTCAGGCGACCTTCTCCGGCGCGGGCACCTGGCAGGTGAAGGAAGGCGGCCTCATCATCGGCTCCGCCCCCGTCCCCGAGCCCGCGACGCTGCTCCTCCTCGGCTCCGGCCTGCTGGGCGCCATCGGCTACGCCCGCCGGCGCCGGATGAACTGAACAGCTCCGGTTGCCTTCGCCCCCAAACCCTCCCCGTGACCTGCGGGGAGGTTTTTTTGTTTCCATCAACCATTCACCCCGGCGGCCCCAATTGCACTGAAACCGGGCAGGTCACAATCTTGGACAGTGAAGCACCCAGGGGCGGTGTTGAATTAATTGAACACAACCGTGGTGTGCGTAGCCGTTGTAACCACTGGCTGCATAAGGAGTTATGGTTCCGACTAAGCGCGTGCTCGGAAATCCCAACGCATCGTGCCACCCGCCACGCATTGCATGAGAAGATTCGCATTTACCTTGATTCTCCATAACCCCTTGTCCCTCCGGTCGTTGCGCACGGCCCCGGACTCCGCGGCCGCTTTTTTGCCGGGCGTGGCACGCTTCGTGCTTCATAGATGGATGGCTGCTACAGGACTCAATATGTTGGGATATCGTCAATCGCCATTGTTGGAGGGCACAAAGATGCGATACGGGATCGCGATGTGCGTGGCGCTCGTGCTCGCGGCTTCGTCGTCGTACGCGGTGAACAGCTACACGTTCACCGGGACGAAGTTCAACGAGGTCAACAGCGGCGCGAACTTCGACAACGCGCTCAACTGGAGCCCGAGCTACACGGCGCCCGGCACCAGCCTGGACAACTTCACGTGGAACACGTCGTACGCCGCCGCGACACGGCTGGTGCTGGCCAACCCGGGCGGCGCCACGAAGGTCCGGAGGTTCGGCGGGCTGTACCTGAACGGGGCGAACGAGAACCTCTACAACGTCAGCGGTTCCGCCGGGATCTACCGCTTCGCCGCGGACAACGGCTGCTCGGGCAGCCTGGTCATCACCGGCAGCAACGATTACCTCCAAATGAACGGAACGGTGACGTTCGACATGGACGGGGACTTCATCTACAATTCATCCACCAGCAGCGCCACGAACGGCCTGCAAGGCACCACGATCCGGATGCGCGGGTACAAGAAGACGTTCACGGTCAAGAACTACGGCGAGAGCTATAACCACATCAAGTACGTCATCGTCGACAACGGGGCGTTGACCAACTTCGTGCCGCCGAGCGGCGCGTACCGGAACAGCATCTCCAGGCTCGACGTGTGGGGCACGGCGTGGGGCCAGGTGATGATCGGCGATTGTTCGGTGGCCCCGGGAATCAGGGCCCTGGGGGCCGGCAGCACCGACAACCTCGACGTCTACATCAATAACTACAATAACGACTGGGCGCGGGCCGTGGACGGCGTGCGCCGGGGCACGGGCAAGATGATCGCCGGGCGCGTCCGCGACCTCTTCCTCGGCCAGTACACCTGGGACACCGACTGCCAGGTCATCACGACGGTGATGACGGGCGACCTGCGCGCGCGCAATCTGACGATCCAGGGCAACTCCAACGGCGGCTCGACGGTCATCAACGAGGCGATGCTGCGCACCGACAACGGCTCCGGCTTCTTCGTGAGAAACCTGACGATCGATTGCGACCTCACCCTGGGCTATCAGGCCGCCGGCGCCCAGCGCTACCGCGGCGCCCTCAAGATCAACTCCGCCACCGTCACCGTCGGACGCGACCTCTTCGTCCGTCAGAACGGCGCCGCGAACTCGATGATGAGCTCTTACATCATCGGCGACTGCGGCACACTCTATGTCGGCCGCCACATCACCATCGATAACGGCGCCTGCGCCGTGGCGAGCGGCTGGAACATGGGCACGAGCACTCTGGTCCTCAACGGAGGCGGCGGGCTCTATCCCCTGCAGACGATTCAGACCAAGTCCGCGCCCTTCTACAACCTCACGATCAGCAACCCGGGCGGCGCCGTCAGCCTGGCGGACAACATGCTCATCAAGGGTAACTTCTACCTGCAGTCGGGCGTCTTCCGCACGAACGCCAACTACTTCATCATGCAGGGCGGCCAGGGCACCATCGCCACGGCCGAGACGATCCAGGTGGACAACGCCACCGGCTCCATCGGCCGCCTGCGCATCGCCACCGGCTCGCCGACCTGGGTGAAGCTCATGAGCGACCTGCGGGTGACCGACAACCTCATGATCGATTCGGGCTGCATGCTCTTCCTCAACGGCCACACGCTCACCGTCTCCGGCGGCCTCGATCAGGGCACCTATTCCGGCGTCGGAGCTTGGACCGTTCGGGCAGGCGGGCAGATCTTCGGCGGCTCCACCGTTCCCGAGCCCGCGACGATGCTTCTTCTCGGCTCGGGCCTCTTGGGCGCCATCGGCTACGCCCGTCGGCGCCGGATGAGCTGACGCAAGGCGGCTCGTCGAGGGCCACAGCCTGGTGAATAAGAAAGCGCCTCGCGCCGGGACCGGCGTGAGGCGCTTGTATTATGAGGACATGCCTGCTTAGAATATGCCGGCCGAGAATTCGTCCTTCTTCGGCGGCGGGTTCTTCGCCTGCTCGGACGCCTGGCGCTCGCGCTCCTCGTATCGGCGCACTTCCTCTTCGAGACGCTTGATGTCCTCTTCCTCGTCGCCGGCCGGCGCGACGGGCTCGGGCTCGGGTTCGGCCTTGGGCGCCGGTGAGGGGGGCGGCTCGGGTGCGCGTGCCGCGGGAGCGGGAGCCGGCGCCGGGGCAACGGGAGCGGCAGGGGGCGCCTCGCGACGCTCTTCCGAGGGTTCCTCGAACTCCGGCCCGAAGTCCTCGTCCTCCTCCATCTTCGGCGGCACGTATCCGGGGAGCTTCGATTTTTCCACCTCGGCGCGGTAGGCATCGAGGATCCTGGCCTGGAGCCTCTCGCGGCAGGCGGAGTTGATCGGGTGCGCGATGTCCGCGTGCAGCTTCGCGCGGCCGCGCTTGTCCTTCGACGCGCGGTTCTCGTCGAGCCGCCCGCCGCAGTCGTTGCAGAAGCGCGAGCGCAGGTGGTTCTTCCCGCTGCACTTCGGGCACTTGTCCGTCAGCTTGCGGCTGGGCATCGCGACGAACGCGCCCTTGGGGCCTTCGATGATCTTGATGTCGCGGATGACGAAGTCATTGTCGAGGGTGATGGTGCAGAACGCTTGCAGACGGTCGCTGCGGGCGGGCATCAGCTTGATCTTGGCCTCGGTGATCTCCATGTTGCGCTCCTTTGACGATGGAGTCGTTCATGCTGCTCCGACGGTTTCGGCCATGACAACCCGGCCTATGCCGAGTTGCGACAGTCCTGCGACCGCCTCGTTCGCCTCCTTTCTCCCGGCGGCCACGGCAAAGAACGCCGAACCGGACCCCGTCATAGTAACGCCCCGGAGCCCGGCATGTCTCATCCGGTCGGCCACAAGCTTAAGCTGAGGCTCGAGTTGCGTCGTCACCGCCTCGAGCCGGTTGAAAAACGGTGGAATATCCGAGCTTCCCGCCCCGCGGAGTTTGCTCAGGAAAAGCTTATAATCCTCCGGCCCGGAAGTCAAGTCAGGCCGGTATTTTTGGTACACCTCTTTTGTGCTGACGCTAAGTCCAGGCGTAACAACCACATACGTCAATGGCGTGATCTCATCCAAAGGCTCGATTATCTCTCCTCGGCCCCGGCACAGGCAGGTGCCGCCATAGAGGAAGAAGGGCACGTCCGAGCCCAGCCGGGCGGCTAGATCGTGCAGGTGCTCTTGACTTAAGTGCAATTCCCACAGGCGGTTAAGTGCGACAAGCGTGGTTGCTGCGTCGCTGGAACCGCCGCCCATCCCTGCGCCTATGGCGACGCGTTTTGTAAGCGAAATCCTTGCGCCGCAACGACTTCCGGATTCTTCGAGGAGAATAGCCGCGGCCTTATAAACAAGGTTTCGCTCATCGGCGGGGGCGTCGGGCGTATTGGTCGAAAGGGAGATGCCTTCGGACGTCCGTTCGAAGGCGAGTTCATCGAACACGGACACCGTCTGCATGACCGAGACCAGCTCGTGGTATCCGTCCGGTCTCTTGCCGAGGATTTCGAGGAAGAGGTTCAGCTTTCCCGGCGCCAGCGCCAAAAGGCCGGTGGAGGTTTCGCGGATGTCCATGCGCTCGGTGTCCTCTCGTTGCGGGATGTGCTGCGGTTCAATCTACTTCCTCCGCTCCGCTCGCGCAAGCGCGAATCCGCGCCGATGCGCGCAGGCGTTGACAGCGGGGCGGGGCGCCGTTAGAATCCGCTTTCCGCCGAGGGGGGCGGAGTCAACCGAGCACCTTCAACTCACCGGATACCGTGACCGAAATCACCGCGCCAACGCGTTCCGTCCGTCCCGCCGTGTGGACATGCTATGTGGCGATGACGTGCATCGCGTTCGCGGTGAACCTCGCCCCGATCTACCTGACGACGTTCGCCGACGTCTTCCGGCAGGATGGCGTCATGCTTACCGCGGAGGAGATGGGCCGCATCATGGCGTTCATCTTTGCGGGCGCCGTGACGGGGATCGTCTGCTCGGGGCCGCTGGCCGACCGGTTCGGCGGCAAGCGATTCGCGATGATCGGCCTCGGGCTGATCGGGGCCGGGCTCGTGGGGTGGGCGTCGGCGCCGACCTACTCGCTGCTTCTCGCGGCGGGATTCATCATGGGTCTGGGGGCGGGTATCCTCGACATGGTGCTGAGCCCGATTGTCGCGGCGCTTCAGCCCGAGCGCAAGACCTCGGCGATGAACTGGCTTCACTCGTATTACTGCGTGGGCGCCATCCTCGTGACGCTGGCCGGGTCGCTCGCCATTCACTTCGAGGCGCCGTGGCGGCTCTTCGCGGCCGGCGTGGCCGTCGTGCCCGTCGCCACGCTTGTCGTCTTCTCGAAGCTCGACATCCCGCCGCTCGTGGTCGAAGGGAACGAGCGCGTGCCCGTGGGGAGGATGCTCGCGAGCGGGTTCTTCATCGTGGCGCTCTTCGCCATGCTCCTGTCCGGGGCGGCGGAGGCAGGAATGGCGATGTGGCTGCCGACCTTCGCGGGCAAGCTCGATTTCTCAGCGACCGCGGGCGCCCTCGCGCTCAGCGGATTCCTTGCCGCGATGTGGCTCGGCCGGGTCTTCGCCGCGCTCCTCGGCCATCTCATCCCGGCCGGGCTCATCCTCGGCCTCTCGGCTTTCCTCTCGGCCGTCGGGTATGCCGCCGCGGTGCGATTGCCCTGGGACTGGGCGGCGCTCGTCGCGTGCATCCTCACGGGCTTCGCGGTGGGGGGCCTGTGGCCGACGATGCTCGGACTCGTGTCTCACCGCATCCCCCACGGCGGCGGCACGATGTTCGGCCTCCTGGGCACCGCGGGCAACATCGGCTGCCTGTTCGCTCCGTGGGTCATCGGCTTCCTGGCCAACACCCGCGACCTCACCTACGCCTTCAACTGGGCGACGCTTGTCCCCCTCGGACTGATCGGCCTCGTCGTCGCGCTCTCGCTCCTTCGCGCGCCCGCGACTGGGCTGGCGAAAGCGGACGACGTCCCGCGGTGACGCCCCCTGCGGAAGCGCCATCGATTCGCTACAGTGTCCCGGTCTGGCCGAGCGACCGGCATGTCTCCCAACGGAGATGCGATGACCTCGAAAGAACGTCTCGAAGCGGCGCTCAGGGGCGAGAAGGCCGACCAGGTGGGGTGGGCGCCGGAGATCAATGACCTGGTCACGGACCATATCATCGGGCGGGTCGAGAAGGGGGCGCTGGGGCCGCTGTCCGGGATCGCGCCGGAGAAGCTGAACGAGCTGCGGTACGCGAAGTCCAACCAGATTCTCGGCGGCGACACGTTTCTGCGCGTGACGGCCTACAAGACCGTGCGCAAGGACGTGCAGTTCGGCCGGCGCGACGAGGGCGCGGAGGTCGTCGAGTGGGTCGAGACGCCCGCGGGCCGCTCGACGGCGCGCGTGCGCAAGGAGCCGGAAAGCGCGACCGACTTCCGCTACGAGTGGTTCCTCAAGGGCCCCGACGACTACCGCGTCTGGCGCGACGTGCTCGACCGCACGACCTTCGAGCCCGATTACGAGAAAGCCGCCGAGACCGCGGAGAAGCTCGGCGACGCCGGCATCATCACGCTCGAAACCCCCGCGACGCCCTACATGGATTACGTGATGTGGTTCGCCGGCGTCGAGCCGTTCATGTATCAGCTCGCCGATTACGAGACGGAGCTCGTCGACCTCATGGAACGGCAGCACGCGAAGAACCTGGAGGCCTGTCGTATCGTCGCGAAATGCCCGGTGGGCTTGGTCAACCGGCCCATCGAAGACACCTCCCAGCATCTCTCCTCGCCCGACATGTTCAAGAAATACATCCGCCGCCACATGAGCGAGTACGGCGAGGTCGCGCATTCCGGCGGCAAGCTCTTCATCCCGCACATGTGCGGACACCTCCACGACATGCTGCCGATATTGAAGGACATGCCCATCGACGGGATCGAGGCGATGACGCCGCCGCCGACGGGGAATTGCCCGGCGCCTTATGCGCGGAAGGTCCTTGGCGAGAAGCGCGTCATCATCGGCGGTCTCGACGCGACGCGCTTTGCGCTCTCGACCCCGGCCGAGTTCGAGAAGACGCTCCGCGAGCTTCTCGCCGCGATGAAGGGCGACCGCCGGTTCGTCCTCGGCAACGAGGAGATCCAAGTCAGCGCCCGGTGGGAGAACATTGTCGCCGTCAACCGGCTCTTGAGGGAAACCGCCTCTTCGACATCCTGGTGACGCCGGAGATCGTTACGCGGAAGGCGCGGCGGCGGTGGCGCCCGGGGACATCTTCACGGGGAGCAGCACGGCCCGGGGGTTGTCGATCAGGGCCTCGTCGAGGACCGCCTCCAGCGCCGCTTCGCCGAGGGCGATGTTGTCCACGTGGGCCATCGTGATGTCGTGGTTCCGGACGATGCGGCTTTCGCCGAAGGTGGCGACGCTCAGTTGTCCCGGAATCTTCCGCCCGACCTGTGCCGCAAGTTCGAGAACCAGCTCCCCCTGGCTGACCTCCAGGCAGATGACCGCCGTCGGGCCGGCCGGGTCCGCCAGAAGGCCCCTGACCGTCGGCGCGCTTTCGCCGGTGTTGTAGCCGTACTTCGCGACGGCGCGGATCCCCGCCTCCTTCAGGCAATCCATTGTCGCCGGCAAGATTCTTCATCTCGATAAATCGGGATTCAGAATGACAACCGTAGGGATTCGGAACCCGGAGGTGTTATTCGGATAGGCTCTCAGACGGCCAGTGCACGGATGATCTTCGCGACGTCCTCGTCGTTGCCGGCTTCGTGGACGGCTTGGCGCAGGTCTTTCGCGCGGGGCAGGAGCTTCGCGTAGTAGCTCGTCTGCTTGCGGAAGAGCATGTTCGCGTACCGTCGGCCCTTCTCGTCGACGAGCAGCTCGTAGTGCTTCAGCATCACCCTTCGCACCTCCGCGGCGGCGGGTTTCGGCGGCAGCGTGCCGGTGGCGAGAATGTGGGCGGCCTGCTTGAAGATCCACGGATTGCCCATCGCCCCGCGCGCGATCATGACGCCGTCACAGCCGGTCTCGTTCATCATCCTCACCGCGTCCTCGGCCGATCGCACCGAGCCCGAGCCGATGACGGGAATCGACACCGCCTGCTTCGTCCGCGCGATCACCGACCAGTCCGCCTCGCCCAGATACGCCTGCGCCGCGGAGCGGCCATGCACGGCGACCGCCTTCGCCCCGCACTCCTGGCACAGCTTCGCCAGCGCCGGGGCGGTCTCGTTCGACGCGTCCGGCCCCGAGCGGAATTTCACGGTCACGGGCAGGTATGTCGCCTTCACCATCGCCGTGAGCACCTCGCGCACGCGGTCGAAGTCCTTCGCAAGCCCCGAGCCCATCTCCCCGCCCGCGATGCGCCGCACCGAGCAGCCGAGGTTGAGGTCGACCCCGTCGAACCCCATGCTTTCGCAGATGTTCGTCCCGCGCGCCGCGGCCTCGGGGTCCGACACGGCCAGTTGCGCGATGATCGGCCGCTCGGACGGCTCGAACTTCAGCAGCCACTTCGTGTCCTTCGGCGCCCGGATCAGGTGCATCGCAACGACCATTTCGGTATAGACGAGCGCCGCCCCATGCTCCACGCATATCCTGCGCATGGACGAGTTCGTGTACCCCGCCATCGGGGCCAGGAAGAACGGCGTCCGTGTTTTCAAATTTCCGATGTTCATGGTCGGGGCATTGTAACCGAGAATCGACGGGATGCAACCGCCAAGTGGCTGGTCACTTTGCCCTGTTGCCTCGGCAAAGGAGAGGGCTCACTTCAATTGCCGCGTTCAATCTGCGAAGGCCGGTGTCACGGAGCAGGCTTCGGCGCCAGGTTGAACTTGCCCTCCCAGGTGCCGTGGTCCCAGGTGAGGCCTTGGAGGCGGGAGAGGTCCGCTGAGAGCAAGAGGCGGTAGCGGTCGAGGCCGAGGACTTGTTGGGGGTCGTCGCGGCGATAGCCTTCGATGGCGAGGCCGCGGGTTGCGGGATCGTAGAGGCCCCAGACGAACTCGGTGCCGCCTTCGCCGATCTTGCCGTCGTAGTCCGCGCGGCCTTCGGGCACCTCGACGAGCGTCCAGTGGATCTCTCCCTCCACGGTGCCGCCCGGGTTGACGCGAAGCTGCATCTCGGCGCCATAGACGAAGCCGCCGGGCGATTCCCATTTGCCTTTCCACGGCTTCTCGATTGCGGCCTTCTGGTCGGCGGGGACGTTGCGCGGCGGGGCGGCCGGCGGGCGGCCGTGGGCGATGACGTCGAAGCTCACCTCGCAGCGCGCCTCGGCCGGGGCCACGCCCTTCACGCGCCACTTGACCTCAAGCTCCTTCTTCGGCTCGATGAAGACAATCTGCGCGACATCCGGCGCCAGGACCTTCAGCGCCGCCGCCGGCTTGAGCCGCACCTCCGTGAGCGCGACGCGCCGGCCGCGGTTCGCCAGCGTGGCCGTGATCGTCATCTCGCCGCCGACGCCGACCATATCCGGGTCTATCTTCAGGTTGACGAGCTCGATCACGGCCTCTTCGGCCTGCTCCTCTCCCTTCGGCGGCACCGGGCCCTCGGGCTTCTCGATCGCCTTCAGGACCATCCCGCACCGGAGCTTCACCTCCGCGTCCGCGGTCTCGGCCAGGGCCTTCTTCACGAGCGGCAGCACGTCCGGGCCCATCGCAATCAGCTTCTCCACCGCCGCCTGCCGCGCCGCGAATTCCTTCGCGGTGAAGTCCCGAAGAAGCTCCCCCGCCTGCTTCGCCTGCTCCGGCGTCAGCTCCGCCGAAGACACGGCGGCGACAGACAAGACGAGAACGGCCGAGAGGCCCAGGAGGATCTGTTTCATGAGCGTCTCCGTCAACGCGGGGCACGGTTCGGACACGGCGAACGGTCATTTCGGCTCGTAGATCACCATCAGCGACGGACGGAGCTTCGCGTCCGGGAATTCCTTGGTGAAGAGGCGAAGCCTGGGGCCGGTGCCGTGGAGGAGAAAGCCGTGGTTGGGATTGCCGGAGGCCCACCACTTCACGGCCTCGGTGAAGTCGAGCGACAGGACGCCTTGCCCGGCCGGGCCGGAGGCGAGGAACACCGGGAGGAAGTCCGCGTCGACGCCGTCCCAGCTCATCCCGCCCGCGGCGGTCCAGAACTTGTCCTTCGCGTACTCGTAAGCGTTGACCTCGCGTTCGACCCACGGGCGGTTGCAGGCCTCGGCCACCCACACATGGGACGGGGGCTGTTCCGGGGACTGTCCCTTCTTGTCGTCCGCAGGCGCGCACGGCACGATGAGCCGCGCGGC
>JBBIVY010000043.1:20998-27545 GCA_037439485.1 Planctomycetota bacterium
GGGACTGTCCCTTCTTGTCGTCCGCAGGCGCGCACGGCACG
Organism: Planctomycetota bacterium; assembly: GCA_037439485.1. Taxonomy (GTDB): domain Bacteria; phylum Planctomycetota; class DG-23; order DATKVD01; family DATKVD01; genus JBBIVY01. The sequence continues at coordinate 21,040 of JBBIVY010000043.1, forward strand.
ATGAGCCGCGCGGCGAGGATGTTCGCCCCCGCAGGAATCGTGGACACGTCCACGCGCATCAGCGCCCCCTGCCAGCGCCGGAAGGCATCGATCGATTCCGCCGCGCCCGTGTTCGCGGCGCGCGCCGGATTGACGCCCTCGGGCGCTCGCGCGTCGAGCCCCGCGTCGGCCCAGCCGAGGAAGCCCGCCTCGCCCTGGCGGAAACTCGCGAGCGCGGCGCGCGGATGGGTCTTCCGGAGTTCGTCGAGCCCGGCGCGGAACTCCGCGGCGCACGCGTCGGCCGACTTCGCCTCGGGTTTCTTCGCCTCGGCGGGGAGCCTCTGTTCGAGTTCCTCGATGCCGGTGACGACGAGGTCCCTTCCGCGGACGTCGAACGCGACGAGCGGCGGCCAGGGCGTCGAGGTGGACAGGCGCACGTTGTCGAGCCAGAGCGACTCGTCCTTCTTCGGGTGATACATCGAGAGGATGAGCGTGGTGACGCTCCCAAGCTTCGTGGAGAGCGCCTCGCCCTCCGCGCGGCCGCGCAGGCGGCAGACGATCTCGTTCTTGCCCTCCTTGAGGAAGAGCGTTGCGTTCCACCGGGAGGCCGGGTCGTCGGAGGATTTCTCCTGCGGGATGCGCAGCGCCGCCACGCACGCGCGGGGCGACCAGACATCGAGGCGGAGGCTCGCGTATTCGAAGACGTTTTCGGGCGCCTTCAGCGCGCCGGCGACGGAAGGCCACTCTCCCCCGGCGAACGTGATCTTGAGCGCGCCCTTGCCGTTCGTCGCGTGTTCAGGCGTGATCTCGACGCGCGGCGCCGGCTCGTCGGCACGGGCCTCGGGAAGCCTTGCCGGCTTCCACGCCGCGGCGTCGTCGGGCGACTCGAAGTCCATCACGACGGTCTCGGCGAGCGCCTTGACCACGGGCCTCGGCTTCGGGGGCGGCAGCGGCGGCTCGCCGTTGGGATTGCCCGCGGGCATGCCTTCGAGCGTCCCGAACCGCGCCGGGGCGTGCGACGTGTTGCCCATCACCGCCGACCAGAACGACGCCTCCAGGGGCGCCGCGGTGCGCGTGCGCGAGACGTTGAACGCCCACTGGCCCTGCATCTGGTCCGTCATGGTCAGTTCGACGAACGGCAAGGCGAACTCGACCACCCATGACTTGTCGGTGACCTTCGTCGCGGTCTTGAGATTCGCGTTCCACATCATGTTGGCATTGTTCGGCTGGAGGTGCCAGCCGTCCCAGACGGTGTTCTTTGAGTTGATGATGAACTGGTAGTAGCTGTCGCGCTGGTTCGTCGGGTCGAGGAAGATCTCGACGCAGTCGTCATCCCAGAGGGGCATCCCGTCGCGGTCGGTGATATCGGCCTTCAGGTTCTTCAGCGTCTCGGCGTCGTCGAAGCACTCGACGGCGATGTAGAGGTTCTTGTCGTCGCGCGCGACGTAGAGCTTCGTCTTCGACTTCGCCGGCTTGCCGTCCGCCAGATACGCGACGTCGCCTGTCGCCGCTTCCTTCCACGCCGGGTCGTCGAGCACTCCGTCGATCTTCGGCGGCGTCTTGATGACCGGCACCTTGAGCGTCGGCATCGGCGGCGCCTTCACCGCCTCCTTCGCCGACACCGCAACGGCGGGGGCATCGGCGGGGGCGACCGCGCCGGCGTTCTGAGCGACGGTGATCGCAACCCCAAGCGTCAGAGCGCACAACGCGGCCGGCATCCACGCGCGCTTCATGGCATTTCCCCTCTAACTCGGTGCCCCTCAAGGAGTTCTATCGACGCGCATGCCGCTATCATCCGGCTCCTTTATATAGCACATTTCATCCCGTTCGCAAGCACAATGGGGCTTTTGCCCGGAGCGTCGTTTCCCGCCGGTTCGGCAGGAAGAAATGCGGGCTTGCGTTATCCGCGGGGAAGGGTAAACTATGACGCGGGAATGGGTTAGCGCGGCCGGCCGTCTGCGGCCGAGGGACCGCGAAGACCCGTCGGCGGGAGGCACTGGAGGAATGGCCAAATCCGCTTCCGCGCGCGGCGGCGCGCACCGGGTCGAGGATATGGGCGCCCTGAATCCGGCGATCGCCGCGGAGGCCTTTGAAGATCCGCTTGTGATTCGCCTGGCGAAAAATGCCGATGAGTATGGTGGTGGCCGGATGGCGCTGTCGGTGGACCGCCGGGACGTCCGGGGCCGAAGCGATTCCGGCAACGACGAATTCGAATGGGGAGACCACAAGGAATCGGCCGAGAAGTGCGGCCGGACGTTCCAAGCCCACGTGGTTACCGAGAAAGCGGCGATCGGCGTGGCGTGTCTTCTGGTGCCGGCCGATACGGGGCTGGCGATCACCCAGGTCACGCGGCTTGGCGAGAAGGCGGATTACTGGCTGGGAGACATGGATGCCCTGGTCGAGGTGAGCGGCACGCAGGGCGACGCGCTGAACAGGCTCTATGCCCGGAAGCGGGAGCAACTCCTGGACAACCCTTACGGGAAGGCGGGATACGTGGTGGTCGTGGATTTCGAAGGAAAAAAGAAGTGCATCTTCTCGCACGAGAAGCGGAGGAAGCGCGGTGGTTCTTGAGAGCCTCATGGCGAAGAAATCGCGGCTGATCCTGGAGCTGGAATCGGCGAAGGCTGCCGGGCAGACCGACAATGTCCGCGAACTGGCCGCCCAGGCCGCGGAGATGGAAGAGGAGATTGCCGCGAAGCTGAAGAAGGAGGGCGAGCCGGAGAAGGCCGTCGTCAACCTGCTTAGCGCTGCCAGCCTGCGCGAAGACGAGGGCGACCTGCGCAGGGCGGAGCAGCTCTTTCGGCAGGCGGGAACCGTTACGAAGAGGAAAGAGTTGGTGCGGATTGCCGACGCCAATGCCACGAGGCTTTCCGTGGTCCGCGACGCGGAGGGCGTCCGGAACGTCATCGCTGAGATTCGAAGCGTGAAGCGGATATCCGTTGCGAGGGCTGAATTGATCGACCAAATGTTGGCACGCTTCAAGAAGCTCTGCGAGAAGGAGAACCTCATCCTGGAGGTCAAGTCGCCCCCCAAGCCGACGCGGGTGAAGCGCCGCCAGCCGGTCGGATAGCCGCGCCCGGCACGGGGATTTTTATTGTTGACTTGGCCCCTCCGGCCGATACACTGATATATCGTTCCCTTCGGAGGACGTTCGATGTCGCGCCGCGTGGCCGTTCGACTGCTGGGCCTGCTGCTTACCCCTTACGCGAGGGGAATGGCCGGGGTCTGAACGTAGACGTGTATCCTGATGAAACCCAACCCCGAGGCCAGACCCCTCGGGGTTTCTTTTTTGCCCGGACGCCGCAGGCGCCGGGAATGACGAAGGACGAAATCCGAATGTCGAATTCCAATTCGTCATTCGTGCTTCGGAATTCATTCGTCATTCGTCCTTCGACATTCGTCATTGCGGTGAGGGGCAAGACTGTCCATAATGATAACGGCTCCCCGGCGTTCGGGGGGCCACAGCTAAAGGAGGCCGTAGGATGGGCGAGATCATCGTTTTCGACACGACGTTGAGGGACGGGGAGCAGTCGCCGGGCGCGAGCATGAACACGGCCGAGAAGCTGGAGGTCGCCCGGGCCCTGGACTTACTCGGCGTCGACGTCATCGAGGCGGGATTTCCCATCTCCAGCCCCGACGACTGGAACGCCGTCAACCAGATCGCCAGGATGCTCACGCGCCCGACCATCTGCGGCCTCGCCCGCTGCATCAAGGGCGATATCGAGGCCGCCGGCACCGCCGTCAAGCCGGCGAAGCATCCGCGCATCCACGTCTTCCTCGCCACCTCGGAGATCCACCGCAAGTACAAGCTCGAGATGGCCAAGCCCGAGATCGTCCGGCGCGCCGTCGAGTTCGTGAAGCTCGCCAGGACCTTCGTCGACGACGTCGAGTTCTCGCCCGAGGACGCCGCGCGAACGGAGCCCGACTTCCTCTCGGAGGTGGTTGAGAAGGTCATCGACGCCGGGGCAACCACCGTGAACATCCCGGACACCGTCGGCTATTCCGTGCCGACGCATTTCCACAGGATCATCTCGACGCTTCGCAAGAACGTGCCCAACATCGGCAAGTGCGTGCTCTCGGTGCATTGCCACAACGACCTGGGCCTCGCCGTCGCGAATTCGCTGGCCGCGGTTGAGGCGGGGGCGCGGCAGGTGGAGTGCGCGATCAACGGCCTGGGCGAGCGCGCGGGCAACTGCTCGCTCGAAGAGGTCGTCATGGCGCTCAAGGTGCGGCAGGACCACTTCGGCCGCAAGGTCCGCATCGACACGACGCGCCTGGTGCCGACGAGCCGGCTGGTGGAGCGCGTTACGGGCATGCGCGTGCAGCGCAACAAGGCCGTCGTGGGCGCCAACGCCTTCGCGCACGAGGCGGGCATTCACCAGCACGGCGTCATGAAGGAGCGCACGACCTACGAGATCATGAAGCCGGAGGACGTGGGGTTCTCGGAGTCGCAGTTGGTGCTCGGCAAGCACTCCGGGCGGCACGCGTTCGTCAAGCACCTGGAGGAAATGGGCTATCACCTCGACAAGGACCAGGCCGAGCGCGCGTTCGCGTATTTCAAGCAGCTCGCCGACCGCAAGAAGGAGATCTTCGACGAAGACCTCAAGGCCATCGTGCAGGACGAGGTGCAGAAGATCCCCGCCTGCTGGGAACTGACGGACTTCCACACGAGCTCGGGGACGGGCACGATCCCGACCGCGACGCTGCGGATGAAGAAGGCCGGTGACGGCGAGCACACCGACGCCGCCTGCGGCGACGGGCCGGTGGACGCGATCTATAACGCCATCGAGCGCATCACCGGCGTCACGGGCAAGCTCACCGACTACCAGATCCGCGCCGTCACCGTCGGCAAGGACGCCCAGGGCGAGGTGTCTCTCGCCCTCGACGTCAAAGGCAAGACCATCCGCGGCCGCGGGGTGTCCACCGATATTCTCGACGCGAGCGCGAAGGCGTTTGTGAATGCGATCAATCTGTATCTCTACGAAGCGGGCCTGGCGAAAGAGATGAAGAAATGATCTGCGTGCCGCTGACGGGAAAGACGACGGAAGAAATGCTCGCGGGCGCCCGGCAGGCCGCGAAGGCGGGGGCGGATTGCGTCGAGTACCGCGTCGATTATATGGATCGGCCGGACGTCGCGGCGCTCGTGGGCAAGGGGCCGCTGCCGGAGATCGTGACGTGCAGGCCGAAGCGCGAGGAAGGCAACTTCGCGGGCGATGAGTCGGCGCGGATCGCGATACTGCAAAAGGCCGTCGACCTCGGGGCGGATTACGTCGACGTTGAATACGGTTCCGTCAAAAAGGTCCGTCCCCATCGGCCGACGAAGCTTATCGTGAGCGTCCACGATTACATCCGAACGGAAGAGAACCTCCCCAGGCTTCATCTTCGCCTCGCCGCGACCGGCGCCGACATCGTCAAGATCGCGACCACCGCGCGCGATATCCGCGACAACCTGCGGCTCTTCGAGTTGCTCGCGGGCGCATCCGTGCCGACGATCGCCCTGGCCATGGGCGAGCGAGGCGTCATCAGCCGGATCCTCGCGCCGAAGTTCGGCGGATACCTGACGTTCGCGTCGCTCGAAGCGGGCAAGGAATCCGCCGCGGGGCAGTTGACCATTGCCGAGTTGCTCGGACTCTACCGGTACCGCGAAATCAACCGCGACACGGAGCTTTTCGGTGTCGTCGCGAACCCGGTGGCGCACTCGATGAGCCCGGCGATTCACAACGCCGCGTTCCGGCACCTCGGGATGAACCGTCTCTACCTGCCGTTTCTCGTCGACGACGTGACGGACTTCCTCGCGCGCTTCCGCGGCGTCGTGAAGGGATTCAGCATCACGATCCCGCACAAGGAAGCCGCCTGCCCTTCGGCCGACGAGATCGATCCTCTTTCGCGGCGCATCGGGGCGATCAACACGCTTGTGGAGCGGGATGGCCGGCTGATTGGCACGAACACCGATCTGCCTGCGGCGATAGGCGCGATTGAGGCCGCCCTTTGTGGGACAGGCATTCCTGCCTGTCCGTCTCCGCTAAAGGGCAAGAAGGCCGCCGTGCTGGGCGCTCGGGGCACCGCCCGGGCCATCGTTGCCGGCCTTGTGGACGCCGGGGCCGAGGTGAAGATCTATAACCGTACTCCCGACCGTGCGCGGGCACTCGCCGAGGAATTCGGCGCGTCGTGGGCCTCGCTCAACGCGGTTGCGGAAGTTCGCGACGCCGACGTGCTCGTCAACACGACTCCGCTCGGCATGTGGCCGAAGGTCGACGCCTCGCCGGTTTCGGCCGATTTGCTCTCGAAGAACATGCTCGTTTTCGATGCGGTTTACAATCCCATCGAGACGAAACTCCTCCGCGAGGCCCGCGAGCGCGGCGCAACTTGCGTCTCCGGGATCGAGATGTTCGTGCGCCAGGCCGCGCGCCAATTCGAGCTTTTTACGCGAAATCCCGCGCCAATTGACAAAATGCGCGAGGCCGTCCTCGGCAAACTCTCCGGCGAACCCCGCTGATTTTTCTTGCCGCTCGAAAACCCGGCCCCTA
>JBBIVY010000044.1:0-27170 GCA_037439485.1 Planctomycetota bacterium
TGATTGAACAGAAACTCCTTCGAATTCAGCACCGCCCAGAGGATATCTTCGAGGGCCTGCTTGCGGCTTTTGGGGTCCTTCGAAAGATAAGCGAGGGCGCGCTTTCGCTCGTCGTCGGTCGGTCGGCGGGAAAGCGACGAAAGAAAAATCTCGTCCACCGCGTCGGCATCGGGAACCTTGTCCTTCATCATGCGCGCGAGGCGGGGGCTGTTCGAGATCTTCCCCGCGACGTGCGTCGAATTGATGAGGTGAAGCGCCTGGAGCATCGTCGGGTCGTTCGCGCGGTCTTCCTCGTAGGCCGTGTCGCGAGGAGGCTTGCCGAAGAGTTCCAGGAACCCCGCCTTGTCCGGGATGCTGCCGTCGGGCACTTGCGCGGCGCGGGTGCCGTCAGGGAGGAACGTGAACGGCTCCGGGATGCGGCTCGAAAACTCCTCCGGGCTCTCCGTCACGCGGCTGATGGCGTCAAGCAACTGCTCCGCGCCGAGCCGCCTCGGGCGGAAGCGGGCGAAATGCCCCACGTCCTTCGCATTCTGGGGCGTCGGCAGCGACGAGAGCTGATACGTCCGCGAGTTGAGGATGAGACGGTAGACGTGCTTCAGGTCGTACTTGTGGCTCACGAGCTCTTTTTCGAGAAACGCGAGCAGTTCCGGGTTCGTCGGCGGATTCGTCGGGCGGATGTCGTCCGGCTCGTGGATGATGCCCCGGCCCATGAGCCAGAACCAGACGCGGTTGACGACGTTGCGGGCGAACCAGGGATTGTCGGGCGACGTCAGCCAGTTCGCAAAGGCAACTCGCGGATCGTCGCCTTCGGCGAGCTTGAGCGCCCCCGCCCCCAGCGGCGCCGGAGCAACCGCCTCGCGCGTCCGAGGGTCAAGGAGCGTCGCCTTGGGGTCGACGTAGACGATCTCCTCCTTCCACTCGCGCGTCTCCTTGATGCGCACCTGCGCGAAGAACGCGGCCATGCCGAGGTTGTCGCGCGGGGTCCATTCTTCCGTCGGGTGAACATGGCACCTGGCGCACTCGAGGCGCGCACCCATGAAGACGAGCGCGGTGGATTCGGCATACCCTTGCGCGTCGCGCTTGCGGAGCGCCCGCCAGTAGTTCGCCGGGCCGTCGCGGAAATTGCTCCCCGTCGAGGTCAAGAACTCGCGCGCGAAGCGGTCGTAAGGCATGTTCGTCGCAATGGCTCCGCGCACCCAGCGGTAATACGTCTCGGCCCCCTCGGGCCAGAGGTTGCTCGGATACTCGCTCTTGATGCGCAGGATATCAGCCCAGTGCAGCGCCTGGAAATCGGCGAACTCCGACCGGTCGAGCAGCCTGTCGATGAGCTTCGCGCGCTTCTTCGTGTCGGTGTCCGCCGCGAAGGACTTCGCCTCGTCCGCCGTGGGGAGCACTCCGAGGAGGTCGAGACAGACCCGCCGGAGAAACTCCTCGTCGGTGCATAGCCCCGACGGCGGGATGCCGAGTTCCTTGAGCTTGGCGAGGACGAACTCGTCGATCTTGTTGTTCGCGGGAAACTGCGGGAACGCCCCGGCGAGCGCCTGCGGGACGACGACGCGCGCGACGGCGGACTTGCGCATGTAGCTCGCGACGATCACCGCCTCGCCCGGGCCCTTCGCCTCGACGACGCCGGGCGGGAGGCACGCGACGACGTTCGGGTCGGAGGAGCGGAAGAGCGCCAGGCCCGTCGCGTCGCGTTTCGAGCCGTCGGCGAACGTGACGGTGACGACGAGCGGTTTCTTCTCGCCGGGCTTCAGGATCGCGGAGGCGAAAGAAAGCTCGACCGCCGAGACGCCCAGGTCGGCGCTTCCCCACGGCGCGCCCGAGGCGACCCACGCCGCGAGCGACTCATAGTCGACGGAGCCCGCCGGGGCCTTGGCCCCGCCCGCGTGAGGCAGGCCGCCCGAGATCTTGAGGAGGAGCACGCTTTCCTTCGGCTCGACCGGATTGATCCAGCGGCCGGGCGCGGTACGGGTGAGGGTCTCGAAATCCTGCCGGACGTCTCCGCCGAAGAGCGACAGGCGCAGGCCCCCCTTGCCCTTCGACGTGCCGTGGCAATCGGCGGAGCAGCACCCGAGTTTGACGAGGCGCGGCATGATCCCCGAGGAGAAGGACGAGGCGGCCGGGGCCGGAGCCACCGGAGTCTGGGAATAGACCGCGACGAAACAGGCACTGGAGAGCAGGATGACGGCGACGAGAGCCCACGTTCTCATGACGTCTCACCCCGGAACAGACGCCCAACAGAAGACACCGGTGCAGAGGACGGCTCCGCGGCCATTATATCAGTGCGCGGGGGCGGCTGTATATCACAATGGCGTTTCACCTCGGGAAATGCGCCGGGGACGCGCTGGGAAGATGTGTCACGGAAGGTATTTGACCCGGCAGCGAAGTGCCGATACCTTATCTGAGGGGCCGGGCAGACCGGATGAGGCCCCGTATCTTAACCGATCAGGCCCGCCGCGCGCCGCAACCCGTTGACCTGACACGCCTTACGCCGCCGCATGGAGGGCATCGTGATAGAAGACGTCGCAGGAAACCCCGCCCTTCTCAAGCTCGATCTCTTCTGCCGCGGGCTTCGGGTGGACCCGAGTTGCCGGCTGGAGGGCGATTCCCGGGGCTTCCTGCGCACCCGCGCGGGCTTGGGAAGCGGCCTCGAACTCATCCTCCCGCCCGGAATCTATGCCAACGCCCCGGTCCTCGAGAAGTGGGTCGAAGGAACGCCCTACTCCATCCACCTCGAAGGCGGGCGCTATCTCGTCAAGAAGGACGGACGGCCGGTCACGGAGGTGAGGATGCCGAGGCGCCCGGCGTTCTACGACAAGCGCACGTCGAGCGGGCGGCTGATGTCCACCATCGGCGTCATGCAGGGGACCTACCTCGGCGTCTACCCCACACGCCTGTGCCATCACTGGGAGCACCGGCCGCTCGAATGCTGCAAGTTCTGCTCCATCGGCCTCAACCTCGGCGAGCAGGAGGCGAAGGAGAAGAGCGTCGAGGACGTCGTCGAACTCGCCGTCGCCGCAAGACGCGAGGAACGCATCACCTACGTTCATTTCAATACCGGCTATTACGAGGGCGACACGTACCTCGACGAGCTGGAGCCCTACATCGTCGCCGTGAAGCGCGCGACCGGATGCCTCATCGGCGTGCAGACCCCGCCCCACCCCGACTTCTCGCGCTATGACCGCCTGCGCAAGCTGGGCGTCAACCAGGTGTCGTTCTGCTTCGAGCTCTGGGACCCGAAGCGGTTCGAGGAGGTCTGCCCCGGCAAGGCGTCTCACTGCACGCTCCAGCGATACCTCGATGCCATCGAGTATTGCGCGAGGATCTTCGACACGACCAACGGCGAACTCGTCGCCGGCCTCGAGCCACCCGAGAAGAGCATCGAGGCCGTCGACTGGATGACCTCCGTCGGCGCCATCCCCACCGTCTGCGTCTTCCGCCCGCTCGCCGGCACCGAATACGCGAACGTGCCGCCGCCGAAGACGGAGGAGATGGTGCCGATCTTCCGCCGGGTGTACGAGGCGTGCATGGAGCACAACCTTCCGCTCGGCATCGCGCCCAACGTGAAGGTGAGCATCGTGCTGCTGCCCGACGAGGGCCGGTGGTTCCTCGACGACTGGAACAAGTATCGCTGGAAGGAAATGCGCCTGACGCCGATGCGGGGCGCCTTCCGCGCGGCGTTCTATGCGAAGCTCGCGGTGAAGTCGATGTTCGCGCCGAAAGGAAGACCATGACGCAGGGCGCCGACATCTCGGCGTTTCTGAAGGAAGTCAAGGCGCGCGTGGACCGCTCGCTCGATGCGCTCGTGCCGTCGACGGACAGACCGCCGGCGCGAATCCACGAGTGCATGCGCTACAGCCTCCTCGACGGCGGCAAACGCGTCCGCCCCGCGCTCATGGAGGCGGTGGGCGAGGCGCTCGGAAACCCGTGGGGCGGCAATCTCATGCCCGCGATGTGCGCCGTCGAGATGATTCACGTCTCGTCGCTGATCCTGGACGACCTGCCCTCGATGGACGACGCCGAGACGCGGCACGGGCGCAAGGCCAACCACGTCGTCTACGGCGAGGCGACGGCGATCCTGGCGGCGATCGCGCTCCTCAACCGGGCCTTCGGCGTGCTGAACGATTCGTGCGACGGGCGCGAGGGCGTTCGGCGCACGGTCATCGCGGAAGCCGCGGCGATGGTGGGCACCGACGGCATCATCGGCGGTGAGGCGGCGGACCTCATGGCGGTCGACGGGCCGTTGGACGAGAGGACGCTCGAATACATCGAATCGCACAAGACCGGCTCGCTTATCGTGGGCGCCGCGCGGATTGCGGGGACGCTCTCGGGGGCGACGCCCGCGCAACTCAACGATCTCACGGAATACGCCCGCAGTGTCGGCATGGCCTATCAGCTTCGCGACGACATCCTGCACCTCACCCGCACCCCCGAGCAGCTCGGCAAGGTCTCGCACCGCGACGAGTCCGCGGTCAACTACGCCCAATCCCACGGCCTCGATGCTTCCCGCCTGCGGCTGAATGAGCTTTGCCACTCCGCAGTCGCGTCGCTCGCGTCGTTCGACTCCCGCGCCGACCGTCTCCGCGCGCTCGCCCGGTTCCTCGGCGAAGGGACCTCGTGAGCCGTGTCGCTCACGCGCCGCCCTCCATGGCGTCAAAGATCGCCTTGAACACCACGCCACGCCGGCGGAGATAGTCCGTGTAGTCGCCCTCGTCGAAGCGCGTGTGCGCGAAGACCATCTCGTGCTCCGGGTCAACCATGAGGAAGCATCCGCCCGCCCCGGAATGGCCGTAGTGCGACTCGCTCAGGCCGTCGCTGTCCGGAAGTTTCGAGCCCACGCCCCAGCGCACGGATCGATCCGGCTCGAACCGGTCGCGGCCGCGGATGGGCATGAGCTGCCAGATGGAATCGACCCCGGTGAAGAGCCTGTCGCCGTAGGCTCCGCCGTTGAGCATCATCTGACCGATGACCGCGAGGTCGCGCGCCGTGCCCCAGCTTCCGTAGCACGTGCGGTCGCTCGCCATGTCCTTCAGGCCGAGCGGGCCGAAGAGATGGTTGTCGAAGAGCCTGGGGATCACCTCGCCGCTGATGCTCTCCATGATCTTGCCCGCAAGCGCATGGCCGACCCCCTGGTAGCGGTGCACCTTATGCACCTCCAGCGTCGGGTAGAGGTCCGCGACGACCTCCTCCAGGTCATGGAGCATATCGCCCCAATGACCCGTGAAGCCCGCAGTGTGCAGGAAGAGATCCCGCACCGTCACCGTCTCCGACACCGGCACCCCGCGCAGCGCGGGAACGTGCCGCTCGACCGGGTCGTCGATGCCGATGAGCCCCTGGTCCATGAACTCGCTGAGGAGTATCGCGGTGAGGAACTTCGTCGTGGACATGAGCGGCGCGCGGGTCTCGGGCGTGAACGGCTCGCCCTTATTCGGCCCCGACGACTGTGCGCCCCACGCGCGATCGATGACCTTCACGCCCCGGCGGACCACCACGAGCCCGCAGCCGATGTGCGTCTCGCGGACCCACTCGGCGAAGGCCCGGTCGATCCGCTCCACAGCGTCCGGCTTCATCCCGGCCTCGGCCAAAGAGCCGTCGCGCACCACAGGGGCCGGGTCTCCCTCAAGCAGGTGCGGCGAGACGAACGCGTCCGGATAGAGCTTGTCCAGGCCGTAATACCGGCGCTTGAACTCCACCCACCACTGCCGGTCAAGCGTGATGAGCGTGTCGGCCGGAAGCGGCTTGCCCGCGCGCTTGAGCGCCGTGAGGTCAAAGAGCCCCGTCGCGATGACGGCGTCGTGCGCGTCGCCCGGAGGAGGCGGCGCCCACTTGTCCGGCGCGGGCGGAACGATCTCGGCCCGGCGCGATTCCATCACGTCCCCGTCCACGCCGGTGCGCGCGGCGTCGGCCCGGCAAAGCGTGGCGAACCGCTTCGAGACCTTGCCGCCGTGACGGATCTCGACGACCGCCGCATAGCGCCCGGGCTTCGCGGCCTGGCTCACGGGCTTCCCGGCGGCGTCGAAGAACGACGCCCTTGTCTCATACGGGCCAATGAGCGCGCGCACCGCGTCGGGCTGATCGAAGTCGCAGCGCGGGAATTCCGCGCCGTCGAAGCAGAATCGCTCGAAGACGACCGGGCGGGCGACGAAGGCCTCGGACATTGTGATCTCCATTTGCCCCCCTCTCCCGCCGGGAGAGGGTCGGGGTGAGGGAGAATATCCAATCACACCAGATACGCCACCGCAAACCCAACCTGCATCACGAACATCATCAGGTACATGTGCTTCCACGAAACGTGGTTCTCCACCGTCGCAAGTTCCTCCGGCCGACGGAGCATCAGCCAGACCACGTAAGCCCCCCACGCGGCAAGGCCCACGCCCAGGACGTCAAGCGCAAGCGGGTGCGTCGCCGTGAGGATACCCGTGTGCGCGCCGATGGGCAGCATCAGGAACGGCAGCACAAACGAGGGCGAGATCATCCACGCCGTCTTCTTCACGCCATAGACGATGGGCAGCGTCCGGCAGCCCGAGGCCGCGTCGCCCCTCATGTCGGCAAAGTCCTTCGTCGTCGACGCGCCCAGCAGGAAGAGGAAGAATATCCCGCCGATGTACCACGCCTCGGGCGTGCTTGGCGCGAGGATGAGCGACCAGCCGGCGACCTTGAGGAACATCCCGCGCGGCACGGCGATCGTGAAGTTGGCCCACCACCCGAGCGCCTTCGCCCGCGTCGGCGGCACCGAGTAAACCCACGTCGCCACCGCCGCGATGATCGCGCAGATGAAGCAGGCGTAATACGTGTTCGGCCGCGTGACGACCCACGCGACGACCATCGCGAGCACGTATCCCGCAATCGCCAGCACCCACGCCTCGCGCACCGTGACGAGCCCCGAGGGGATCGGTCGGCCGGGCTTGTTGATGCGGTCGACCTCCAGGTCCGTGATCTGGTTGAGGATGTTCGAGGCCGTGTTGAGGAGCGCCGCGAAGAACGCCCCGCCCGCCAGTTGCCACGCCATCCACCCCTGCCACCCCAACTCGCGTCCATGGACCGAGCCGAGCGCGGTACACGCCCCCGACAGCATCCCCAGCGCCGGGGCGATCATCGTGAACGGCCGCCCGAGCCGCCAGTAGAGCTTGAGACGCGACATCGCCGCCGACGACTCGCTCACACGAGCCTCCCGATGAGTATCGCAACCCCGGCGCCGACCGCCGTCGAGACGAAGTTCAGGAACGCGCTCCCTTCGCGCGAATGCCCGAGCCCGAACGCGCCCAGGAGGCTCTCAACCGTCGTCCCCGCGAACGCGCCGGCAAGCACGATCCACGACGCCTTCAACGCCACCAAGCCGACCGCGACCGCAATCGCCGCGACGACCGCCGCGCCCGCCAGGCCGAGCAGCGTGCCTTCGAGCGACACCGCCCCCTCCGTCCCGGGCTTCACGCGGCGAAATCCCGGCGGAAGCACCGTCACCCGTCCGTAGAGCGGGCCGAGTTCGCTCGACACCGTGTCCATCGCCGCCGTGGCGAGCGCCGCCGTGAAGCCGAGCGCCATGAGACGCCACTGCGCATCCGGGGCGACCCACGCCGCCGCCGCGCACGCGGCCGCAACGGCGCACTTCGCAATCGCGTGGAGCCAGTTCCGCATCCCCCCGGCTTCCTGCGCGATCCCCGCGGCGGCCTTCTTCGCATATCCCCATCGCGTGGCGCCGGAGCCGAGGACGAACATCGCCGCGAGCACGAGGAACCCCGGCAGCGCCAGCGTCAGCGCGATGACGCTCCCGACGATGAGCCCCGCGATGAGACCCGACGCATCCACGGCCCTCGCGCGCCATGACCCGTGGCCCAGGATGAAGTTCAGCGCCAGCGCCGTGAAGAGCGAAAACGTCGCGTCGAACGGATGCGCCATCGACAACACATACAGCACAATCGCGCCCGTCGCCGGGACGGTCAGGTTGTCGTCGACGACGCGGTTCGGAATCGTCTCGACGAGCGCCGCGGCGACCGCTGCGGCAAAGCCGAACACCATCGACTCGTAGAACGTAAGCCCCAGCCCGCCCGCGCGGCCGGAAACCCACCAGATGAGCAACCCCGCCGCCACCGAGCCGAACGCGACGAACGCCGCCGCGCCCTCCCACGACTTCTCCCGGCACCACGGGATCTTCGCGCGGCCGTACCGCCGGCCGATGATGTTCGACATCCCGTCGCCGATGCCCAAGAGCGCCCACGCTCCCGCCACCACGTGGAACGATCGCTCGCCGAAGACGAGGATCATCATCAGCACCGCCGAGCCGTAGATAACCTTGCCCGGCGAAAACCCGATCGCGGCCTCGTCCTCGCGCAGCGTCCGCCGGAAGAGCCTCGGCGACACGACCCCGCCATACACCACGGACAGCCCCGCCAGGAGCGCCGCGAGCCAGAACGGTATCCACCGCAGCAGCACCGCGAACGCCACGGGGACCATGTGCTCGATCTGTCGCTTCGTCTCGGCCTGCACGGAGCCCTCTTATCTCAGCGACGCCACGGTCTTCTCAAGCGCCTCGCCGAGCGGCGTCGGCCGCCAGCCGAGTTCCGCCGAGGCGCGGGCCGGGTCGAGCGGCCAGTGATGCCGGAGCGTATCGACCACCGCGCGCGTCAGCTCCGGCTCCCTGCCCGTGAGCGAAGCGCGGCATTCCTGGAGCCAGCCGACGCACTTCGCCACGCCGAACGGCACGCAACGCGTCGGCGGCTTGCGCCCGGTGAGCGAGGCGACGGCCTCCATCACCGAGCGGATCGTCGTGTTCTCGCCGCCCAGGTTGTAGCCGCGCCCGAGCCGCCCCTTCTCGTCGGCGAGGAGATGCCCTCGGACGACGTCGTCGACGTAGGCGAAGCTCCACACGCGGTCGCCGCGGCCGAGATAGCCGGGGAAGCTGCCGCGGAGGAAGCGGAGTATCCACTGCCCGATCAAGTTGCCCGAGGTCGCCGGCCCCGGCCCGAAGATCACCCCGGGATACACGCTGACGATCGGCGCGCCGGCTTTCACGATCTCGTCGATCATGAGCTGCGCGAGGCGCTTCGTCCGGGCGTAATCCGTGCGGACCTCGTCCTCGCCGGCTCGCGAATCCTCCATCATCGGCCGCTCGCCCGGCTTCAGCGCAAAGAACGTCGAGGTGTAGACGATGCGCCCGACGCCGCCGGAGAGCGAGGCCTCGACAACGTTGCGCGTGCCGTCGACGTTCACCCGGTCAAACTCGCTGCGGTCCCGCCGCCATGTCGCCACGAGCGCGGCGGCGTGAAACACGCGGTCGCATCCCTTCACCGCGGCGTCCACGTCGGCGCGGTCGGTGACATCGCCGGGAACGAACTCGACCCTCACTCCTTCAAGGGCCGAGCGATTGGAGGCCGGACGCACGAGCGCCCGAACCTCGTCGCCACGCGCCACAAGCGCCCGAGCCAGGGCTGAGCCGAGAAACCCGGTCGCTCCGGTGATCAGCGTGGTCATTCCGCCCCCCCCAAGCCAGTGCGCGACAGTCAACTCATTCTGACCGCCCCCTCAGACGGTGTCAAGCACGGCTCCCGCCTCGAACTGCAATTCCAGCGTCTACACCGCCTTTGGCCCACTTTCGGCCTGGATATCAAGCATATCCTGGATATCACCCCTCCCTGCATATCTGCTTCTCACGAACATGCCATCTATGGCATCCCCGACATATAGCAGACCCTCAATTCGGCAGACAACCGAGCCGTTTTGCCAAATCTCACCGAAATACCAAACATACCAAAGATATCAGCATTCCCCACATACCCGCTTTTCATCACCTCCCCATCCCGCTCCCCCAGGCTGATAAATAGGGACGCAGGCTATTTATCTCATTTTTCTAAACCGCCATCTTTTGGCAAATCTCCCACGTATAACGCATAATAAATAGCCTGCGTCCCTATTTATTTCCGGGCCTCTTATGAGCTAATTAGCCCCCGTCCCTAATTAGATTTGCGCGGAAACGCGGGCCATATACAGGAAAGGGATATCCGAATGCTTATGTTACGGGCCAAGATGTGATCCCACGATATCCGGCAATGTCTTGCAAGTCAGTTCGTGATATTATACCACCACTCACGCGTCAGTCAAGACACTTTACTCAATTTTCATTGCCTTATTCGGCAACGAGTTATGGCGGGTACGCTGTCGCACGACTTCTTGGTCTGGCTTTGCAGTTTGGCCCTATAAGGCCGGGCAGAGCATCACTTCCGGGGATTCGTATGACAGCGTATATGAGGAGGCTGTTCCACGACTGCTCACCTTGTCTTCAGGGGTGCCACGGGCTTGAAGCAGCCCCGCAACTGTCTCACTTTGACGCAGAATCGCACATTCGCTGCGACGGGCAACCAACCCTACCCCCTGCCGCTACGCGCCAAGAGGGGTAGGAGGGATTTCTCCAACCTGGTCCTTGCATTTTCGAAACCCGTTGCTATAATCCGCCCCGTTCCATCAGGGGGGCTGGACCGAGCATCCCTGTTCCCCGGCAACGAGCAACGCGCCGGGCCTACTCGCCAAGACATCAGGCCGTGCCATCCGCAAACGGGGCCGTGCCATATAACGCAAGCTGACGCAGGAGCTGCGAAGTTCATGGACCAGCAACACATTCTTCTGTGTGCCGCGGTGTTCGTGCCGATCATCGGCTCGTTCCTGCTTCCGTTCCTCGGGCGAATTTCGCTCGGAACGCGCAACGCCGCCGCTTTCCTGCTCATCGCCATTGCATTCATATGCACTGCCCTTCTCGCCCCGTCCGTCTTCTCCGGGCAGACTTCCGGCCACACCGTCACCTTCGACATCGGCACCGCCGCGTTCCCGCTGACGCTCAAGGCGGACGGCCTCGCGGTATTCGTCGGCCTCGTCTCCTCCTTCGTCAGCGCGCTCATCGTCCTTTACTCCTGGGGCTATGTCAGCCATTACCGCCATCAGAATGAGTACTATCTGGAAGTAGTCCTCTTCCTCGGCGCGATGATGGGCCTCGTTTACTCCGCGAACCTCCTTCTTCTTTACATCTTCTGGGAAATCACGGCCTTCGCCAGTTGGCGGCTGATCGGCTTCTTCCGCGAAAAGGACTACATCGTCCGCGCGGACAAGGCGTTCCTCGTGACGGGCTTCGGCGCGTTCTCGATGCTCCTGGGCTTCATTATCCTTTATACGCAGTCCGGCTCGTTCGAGATGTCCGCGGTGACGAAGTATTTCGCCGACCCGGCCGTCCCGGCGCCGAATTTCGCCATCGCGCTCATTTTGCTGGGCATCCTGTCCAAGTCCGCGACGCTGCCCTTCCACACGTGGCTGCCCGACGCGGGCGTTGCGCCGTCGCCGGTGACCGCCCTGCTCCACGCGGCGGTGCTGGTGAAGATCGGCGTCTACGCCTACGCGAGGCTCTTCATCGTGATGCTGCCGCTGGCGGGCGCGTGGCTGGACGTAGTGCTCGTGACGGCCGCGGCCAGCGCCCTCGTCTCGGCGGGCGCCGCGCTGATCGATACGAACATGAAGCGCATCATCGCCTACAGCACCGTCAGCCAGATCGCGTTCATCTTCCTGGGCCTCGCCAGCGGATCGGCCATCGGCATCACCGGCGCCATCCTCTATATTCTGATGCACGGCCTGGCCAAGGCCGGCCTCTTCCTCTCGGCGGGCATCATCGAGCAGAACACGCACACCAAGGACATCACGAAGATGGGCGGGCTCATCCGCACGATGCCCATCACCGCCGTCGCGTTTCTTCTGTGCGCCTTCTCGGTCATGGGCATTCCGCCGTTCGGCGGGTTCTTCAGCAAGTTCCTCGTGATCCAGGGCGCGGTGGACGCCGGAAGGCCGTGGATCGCGGGGGTGTTCGTCTTCGGCGCCGTGCTGACGCTGCTCTATCTCTGGCGCATCTTCACCACGATCTTCTTCGGTGACGCCCAGGCGCCCGCGACGGAAGGCTCGCGGCTGATGGTCGTCGTCGTCGCGCTGCTGGCCGTGCTCGGCCTGGTGGGCGGCATCCTCGTGGCGTATCCGTCCGACTGGGCCAACGCCGCGGTTCGGCAGATTCCGGGACTGGGGAACTGATGAACATCCTGCTGCTGCTCATCCTGGTGCCGATCGTCGCGGGAGTGCTGGTGCTCCTCTCGCGCAAGACGATCCCGCATACCCGCGAGTCGGCGACAATGCTGATCGCGCTGGTCAACCTCATCGCCGTAATCGCGCTTTTCGGCCAGGACCTGCCCTACTCGCATTCCTGGGGCCCGTTCAAGGCCTTCAGCCTCGACCTGCGCTACTACAGCTTCAGTTCCTTCATCCTCATCGCCGCCGCGGGGTTCACGCTGCTCGTAACGATCTACTCCTGGCGCTTCATGCAGGATCGCGCGCACCGCAGCCAGTATTACGGCTACATGCTCCTGTCGCTCGGCTTCACCAACGGCGCGGTGCTGGCCGACAACCTCATCCTGCTGCTCTTCTTCTGGGAAGGACTGCTCGGCACGCTCTTCGGCATGATCGCCATCGGCCGCCCGGGCGCCTGGAAGACCGCGATGAAGGCGTTCATCATCGTCGGCGTGACGGACCTGTGCCTGATGCTCGGCATCATCCTCACCGGCACGATGGCGCACACGTTCAAGATGTCCGAGATCAGCCTTCCCGTTCAGGGCCTCGGCATCACCGCGATGCTGCTGATGTGCGTCGGCGCCACGGCCAAGGCGGGCGCCATGCCGTTCCATTCGTGGATCCCCGACGCCGCGGTGGATGCGCCGCTGCCCTTCATGGCGTTCATGCCCGCGAGCCTGGAGAAGCTGCTCGGCATCTACCTCCTCACGCGCATCACGCTCAACCTCTACAAGCTCAGCCCGGACTCCTGGGTCTCGCCGGCGCTGATGACGTTCGGCTGCATCACGATCCTCGCCGCGGTGATGATGGCCCTCGTCCAGAAGGACTTCAAGCGCCTCCTCAGCTATCACGCCGTCAGCCAGGTCGGCTACATGATCCTCGGCGTCGGCACCGCCTTGCCCATCGGCATCATCGGCGGCGTCTTCCACATGGTCAACCACGCGATGTACAAGAGCTGCCTCTTCCTCACCGCGGGCTCCGTGGAAAAACAGACCGGCACCACCGACCTCGCGAAGCTCGGCGGCATCGGGCGCTTGATGCCCATCACCTTCACCTGCTTTATCATCGCGGCCATGGCGATCTCCGGCGTGCCGCCATTGAACGGCTTCTGGTCGAAGGAATTCGTCTACGACGCGGCGCTCAGCCACCATGTGATCTTCTACCTTGCCGCGGTGCTCGGCTCGTTCTTCACGGCGGCGAGCTTCCTGAAGCTGGGACACGCGGCGTTCCTCGGCAAGCGCGACCCGGCGAATGACAATGTCAAGGAAGCGCCGGTGTCGATGCTGGCGCCGATGATCCTCATCGCGGCGGGCTGCATCCTCTTCGGACTCTGGAACGCCCTGCCGCTCAATCACCTCGTCGGGCCGTCGACCGGACTTGCGGCCGAGGCGCAGGAACACGCGGGCTTCCACCTGCCGAGCCTGCTGCTGGCGACGCTGACCTGCGTGGCGCTCCTGGGCGCGCTGGCCAACCACATCATCGGTGCGCGGGCCAACGGCGGCGGGCTGCACGCGGCCGATCACATCCAGTATGCGCCGGTGCTGGGCTCGATCTACAAGAAGGCCCAGACGGACGGCGCCGATCCTTATAACTTCGCGACCCGCGTCGCCGGCTACTTCTGCACGGCGGGATGGGCCTGCGACAAGGCCGTCGACTGGGTTTATGACGGATTCACCGTGTGGCTCACGCGCACCCTGAGCTTCGCCGTGCGCGCCTCGCACACGGGCAGCTACGCGCTCTACGTCCTCTGGGCGCTCGTCGGCGCCGCGGCGGTCGTAATCTATCTGACTCGCATAATGCCGTGAACGGAGCCTGAAAGTGCTTCCTCTCTTCGTCCTGGTGCCGCTGGCGCTGCTGATGATCGTGAACCTGCCCGTCGGCCAGTTTCTGCGCCGGTGGTCGTGGGGGCTCACGCTGCTGCTCACGATCGCGCAGGCCGCCGCGCTCATCTGCTTCGCCCCGCACCTCAAGGCGGGCGGGTTCCTCGCCACGCTCATCCCGCTGACGCTGGAGCTTGACAACCTGAGCTGCGTGATGCTCCTCGCCATCGCCATCGTCGTGGGCGCGTCGCTGCTCGTGGCGCGCGGCACGGTGAGCGGGATGAAGCAGCTCTCGAACTTCGCCTCCCTCGTCCTCATCGCCATGGCCGGGATGAACGCCTTGGCGCTTCTGCGCGACCTGTTCAGCCTGTGGCTCTTCTTCGAGGTCGTCGGCGTGGCGTCGTTCGTGCTCATCGCCTTCCGCCGCGACCGCGGGGCGCTCGAAGGGGCCTTCACCTACATCATCCTCTCGGGCGTCGCCACGGTGCTGATGCTCGGCGGCCTCGCGATTTTGATGCTCGTCGGCCGCGGCGAGTCGTCGCCGCTCACGTTCGCAAACGTCCAGGCCGCGCTCCAGATCTCCGGCGGCCTCACGGCGGCGCGGCTCGGCATCGGCATGTTCCTGTGCGGCCTCCTGATCAAGGGCGGACTGGTGCCCTTCCACGGCTGGCTGCCCGGGGCGTATTCCGCGGCCAACGCCCCCGCCTCGGTGCTCCTGGCGGGAATCGTCACCAAGGCCACGGGCGTCTACGGGCTCATGCGCGTCGTCTCGTCGGTCATTCCGCCGACGCCGGGAGTGAACGCCGTGGTGCTCTTCGCGGGCGCG
The DNA here is from genome assembly GCA_037439485.1 of Planctomycetota bacterium. Taxonomy (GTDB): domain Bacteria; phylum Planctomycetota; class DG-23; order DATKVD01; family DATKVD01; genus JBBIVY01. Next base: position 14,737 of record JBBIVY010000044.1, read on the forward strand.
GCGGCGGTCGTCATCGGGGCGCTCGGCGCGCTGTATCAGTCGGAAATGAAGCGGCTCTTCGCGTACTCGAGCATCAGCCAGGTCGGCTACATTCTCCTCGGCCTCGGCTGCGGCGGCCCGCTCGGAATGCTCGGCGCAACGCTGCACCTCTTCAACCACGCCATTTTCAAGTCGCTCCTCTTCGTGAACGCCGCCGCCGTGGAGCAGCGCGTGGGCACCACCGACATGACGCGGCTCGGCGGGCTCGGCTCCAAGATGCCCTGGACCAACGTCACAAGCCTCATCGCAACGCTCTCGACCGCGGGGGTGCCGCCGCTCAGCGGGTTCTGGTCGAAGCTGATCATCGTCGTGGCCCTCTGGCAGGGCGCGCACTACGGCTACGCGGTGGTGGCAATCCTGTTCAGCCTGGTGACGCTCGGCTACCTGCTGTTGATGCAGCGCAAGGTGTTCTTCGGCGAGATGCCCGCGGAGCTTGCGAACACCCGCGAGGCCTCGCCGTCCGTCGTGATCTCGGCGGTCGTGCTCGCCGGCATCACCTTCGGGATGGGTGTGCTGTTCCCGCTGCTCTTGAAGACGTTCCTGCTGCCGGTGAAGAGCATCTTCCCGCTGCAGTGACGTGATCCAGCTCCGAGGTTACGTGATGCTCGATACGGTTCTCGTCATCCTGTTGACGGCGCTTCTGGCGATCGGGGCGCTCCTCACCGCCATGACCTCGCGGCTTTTGCGCGCGGCGATCATGCTGGCCGTGACGAGCGCGGTGCTGACGGCGATCATGTTCCGGCTGAACGCGCCCCTGGCGGCGGTGTTCGAGCTGTCGGTCTGCGCGGGGCTGGTGCCGGCGATCTTCATCAGCGCCATCGGCCTGACGCGCCGGCTCGATCCGGAGGGCCTCAAGGCCCGGTTCAAGGACCGCATCAAGCGATACTGGTTCCTGCCGGTCATCCTCGTGGCCGTCGCGGCGGGGCTCAGCCAGATTCACTTCGTCACCGATTTCATCGTGAGCGCACCCGATTCCGCGGGCGAGACCGTGCAGACGGTCTTCTGGAACACCCGGCCGCTCGATCTCCTCGGCCAGGTGGCCGCGCTCCTCGCCGCGGCGTTCGCGGTGGTCGTGCTGCTGAAGGAGACCACGAATGACTGAAGCCGTCCTCCTCTTCACCGTGTTCGGCATCGGCGTGATCCTCACGGCGATCGTGGGGTTCTATTGCCTCCTCACCACGAAGAGCCTGATCCGCGCCCTGATCGCGGTTGAGATCCTGGCGAAGGCCGTGACGCTCCTCATCGTGCTGTGCGGCTACCTGACGGGCCGCATGGCCCTCGCCCAGACGCTGGCCATCACGCTTATCATCATCGAGGTCGCCATCGTGGTCGTGGCCATCAGCGTGGTGCTCGCCCTCTTCAAGCAGGACGGCGACGCCGACGCGACGACGATGCGCACGCTGAAGGGCTGAGCCGAGGCCCCTTTGACTTTTGCTTTTCTTGTGGTTGACTATCGGGAGTGAGGGCACATGTCGCTTCTCTTGCCGCCGATTGCGTTCCTGATCGTGTTCGCCGCGGCGCTCTTATTGTCCGCAGGTTTCAAGCAATTGTCGCTCCGCGAGGCCGGGCCGCAGAAGGGCGTCGAGCCTTACTCCTGCGGCGAGGTGCTGCCGTCGCACATGATCAAGCCCGATTACGGGCAGTTCCTGCCGTTCGCGGTGTTCTTCACGGTGCTGCACGTCGTCGCGCTCACCGTGGCCACCGTGCCGGCCTGGACGCTCGGATCGTTCGTGATGGCCCTCATCTACCTGGCCGCGGCGCTGGTCGGCCTTACGGTCCTTTACAGGAAGTGAACTATGCCGGTCGTAGAGCGCGTGGTCAACTGGGCGCGGCTCAAGAGCCCGTGGATCCTGCACTTCAACACGGGCGCCTGCAACGCCTGCGACATCGAAATCATCGCGGCCCTGACGCCGCAGTATGACGTCGAGCGATTCGGCGTCGTCCTCAAGGGCACGCCGCGGCACGCCGACGTGCTCGTCTGCTCGGGGCCCGTCACGCGGCAGATCAAGGACCGGCTGATTCGCATCTACGACCAGATGCCCGACCCGAAGTTCGTCATCGCCTGCGGCACCTGCGCCTGCTCGGGCGGGGTCTTCAAGGGGTGCTATAACGTCGAATCGGGCATCGACCAGGTCATCCCTGTCTCGGCCTATGTGCCCGGCTGCCCGGCCAGCCCCGCGGCGATCATCGACGGCGTCGTCAAGCTGCTCGGCAGTCTCGAGGCGAAGGAGTAACCATGCCCGAAGAACAGGACATCCAGGCGGAGCTGACGGCGCTCTTCCCGGCGATGAAGGACTCGTTCCGCATCCAGCGCGCCCGGCGGATCTGGGCCGAGGCGCCGGCCGATAAGTTCATGGAAGTCTTCGACGCCGCGGTGTCGAAGATGGGCTTCTCGATCCTCTGCACGATCACCGGCCTCGACAGCGGCGCCAACTTCACGGCGGTCTACCACCTCGCCCGGCCGAACGGCGTGATGCTGAACCTTTCGGTGAACGTGCCGAGGGAGAAGCCGGTGCTCGGGACCGTGACGAGCTGGTTCCCCGCCGCCGACGCCTACGAGCGCGAGCTGATCGACCTCCTGGGCATCCAGGTCGAGGGCCTGCCGCCCGGCAACCGATATCCGCTGCCCGACGACTGGCCGCAGGGCCAGTATCCGCTGCGCAAGGACTGGAACGTATCCATGCTGGAGGGCTGCAAGCCTCCGGGAGAGATGAAAAATGTCTGAATGCAATAACGACAGCGTCCGCATCCCGATCGGTCCGCAGCACCCGGCGCTCAAGGAGCCCACGAGCTTCATGGTGACGCTGACCGGCGAGAAGATCGACGAGATCGGCGTGCGCCTGGGCTACAATCACCGCGGCATCGAGAAGGCCTGCGAAGAGCGGACCTACATTCAGGACATCTACCTCCTGGAGCGCGTCTGCGGCATCTGTTCGCACTCGCACTCGACCTGCTTCTGCCAGGCGGTCGAGGAGGTCGGCCACATCGAGGTGCCAAAGCGCGGCGTCTACCTGCGCACGCTCATCGCCGAGCTCGAGCGCGTCCACAGCCACCTCCTCTGGCTCGGCGTCGCCGGCCACGAGATCGGCTTTGACACGCTGCTGATGTACACCTGGCGCGACCGCGAGATCGTGATGGACCTGCTGAACCTGATCTCCGGCAACCGCGTCAACTACGCCATGAACACCATCGGCGGCGTCCGTCGCGACGTGACGAGCGAGATGATTCCCGAAATCCTCAAGGGCGTCGACGCCCTCGAGGAGCGCACGAAGTATTACATCGAGATCGCCACGACCGAAACCACCGTCATCCAGCGCCTCAGCGGCGTCGGGGTGCTCCAGCACGACGACGCGGTGCGGCTCGGCGCGGTGGGCCCGACGGCGCGCGCCGCGGACGTGCCGCGCGACATCCGCAAGGACGACCCGTACGGGGCCTACGAATGGCTCGACTTCAAGGTCTGCACCGCCACCCAGGCCGACGTGTACGGCCGCACGGTCGTGCGCGTGCTCGAGCTGATGGAAAGCTACAAGATGATCCGGCAGATCCTCAAGGACATGCCGGACGGCCCCATCGTGGCGAAGGTGCCGCGCAAGATCCCGGCGGGCGAGGCGATCAGCCGCTACGAAGCCCCGCGCGGCGAGGACGTGCATTACGTCAAGGGCAACGGCACCGAGAAGCCCGAACGGGTCAAGGTCCGCGCCCCCACCCTCGCCAACGTCCAGGCCGTCGCGCACATGCTCAAGGACCGCTACCTCGCCGACATCCCCATCGTCGTCGCGGCCATCGACCCGTGCTTCTCATGCACGGATCGCACCGTCGCCGTGGCGGACGGCTCGGACGAACGCGTCGTCACGTGGGGACAGCTCCGCGACTACAGCATCGAGTGGCATCGCCGCCGAGGCGTGGACTTCGCCGCCCTCAATGAGAAACTGGCTCGCAGGGAGAACGAGTAATGCCGGAGTGGCTGGTGCAGTTGTTCAACATCCTGGTCTTCCCCGGGTTCCTCTTCCTGATCGTCTTCGCGCTCTTCGCGGAGTGGTTCGACCGGAAGTTCCACGCGCTCCTTCAGAACCGCGTGGGCCCGCCCTGGTTCCAGCCGCTGGCCGACATGATCAAGCTGGCGGCCAAGGAAGACCTGATCCCGAAGGTCGCCGACCGCAAAATGTTCATGCTGGCCCCCGTCATGGCCCTCACCTGCGTCGTCGCGGCCAGCTTCTACATCCCGACCTGGGGCCGGACGGCCCTCTTCGCGTTCTCGGGCGACCTTATCGTCGTGCTCTACCTCCTGACCGTGCCGACCGTGATGTTCTTCCTCGGCGGCTGGTATTCGCGCTCGGTCTTCTCGATGCTCGGCGCGGTGCGGTCGCTGATGCAGATGTTCGCCTACGAGATCCCGCTCTTCCTGGCGATCCTGGCCCCGGCGCTGCTGGCGGGAACGTGGTCGCTGAGCAAGATGTCCGAGTTCTACTCGATCCACCCCGCCCTCGCGGCGTTCAACGTCATCGGCTTCGGCATCGCCCTGGTGGCGCTTCTGGGCAAGCTTGAACGCGTGCCGTTCGATATCCCGGAGGCCGAGACGGAGATCGTGGCGGGAAGCTTCACGGAGTATTCCGGGCGGCTCCTCGCGATCTTCCGGCTGGCCATCGACATCGAGATGGTCGTCGGCTCGGCGCTCGTCGCGGCGGTCTTTCTGCCGTTCGGCCTGGGCCTGGGCGTATATCTCGGCTCGCTCCTCTTCCTCGTCAAGGTGATGCTCGTCGTGGGCATTCTGACGGTGCTTCGCACGGTGATGGCGCGGCTGCGCATCGACCAGATGATCGACTTCTGCTGGAAGATCGTGGCGCCGCTCGCGTTCGTGCAGATCGTGGTCGACCTGGTGGTGAAAGGGTGGTTGGCATCATGAAAAGGCCCGGCAGGATGGTCGCCGAAGTGCTCGGTTCCGCGGGTAAGAAGCCTGCGACGGTGATGTACCCCGCCGTCAAGCTGACCATGCCCGGCAAGTTCCGCGGCAGGATACTCTTCACCGCCTCCAAGTGCATCGGCTGCCGGCTCTGCATGAAGGACTGCCCCTCCAACGCCATCACGATCCGCAAGGTCGGCGACAAGCGATTCGAGGCCGACATCGACCTGGCGAAGTGCATCTACTGCGCCCAGTGCGTCGACACCTGCCCGAAGGACGCGCTCGAGGCGACCGGCGAATTCGAGCTGGCGCAGATCGACCGCGAGAAACTCAAGGTGACGTTCCACAATGACGCCGCTCCCGCCGCCCCGGCCGCTCCCGCCGCGCCTGCCGCACCGGGAGAGCCTGAAAAGAAGACTCCGTGACGCGACGCGCGTCGCCGTGCTGGCCGCCGGGTCGTCGCTCCGCGCCGACGACGCCGCAGGAATGCTCGCGGGCCGCGCGCTCGAATCCCTCCTGAAATCGCATCCGCCCCGCGTGGAAACCCGCGTCTTCCTCGGCGAGACCGTGCCCGAGAACCTCACCGGCGAGATCAAGCGATTCAAGCCCTCGCACCTCGTCATCCTCGACGCCGCCGATTTCGGCGCCGAGCCCGGCAGCATTTCCCTCATCGAGCCCGAAACGCTCACCCACAACCCCACCGCGACGACGCACGCCCTGCCCTACTCCGTCTTCGCGGGCTACCTCCGCAGCTTCATCCGTTGCGACATCTTCATCCTCGGCATCCAGCCCGGCTCGAACGAGTTCGGGAAGCCCGTCTCCGACTCCGTCCTCTCCGCCGCCGACGAAGCCGCCTCGGCGGTCGCCGACGCCCTGGGACGGCAGGCTTGAGGCTTGAGACCTGAGGTACGGCAGGACCCGGGGCTCTTTCTGTACCTCAAGCCTCAGGTCTCAAGCCTCAAGCCTGCTTCTCCACTACTCGTGGCGCAACGCGACGATGGGGTCGAGGCGGCTGGCGCGGTAGGCGGGGTAAAGGCCGAAGATGATGCCGATGCCGACGCTGATGCCGAGGGAAAGGGCGATGGACCAGTAGGTGATGACGGTAGGCATTTGCGTGAAGGCCGTGATCAGCCACGGGAAGACCACTCCCGCGACGATGCCGAGAACGCCGCCAAGCGTGGAGAGCACGACGGTCTCGATGAGGAACTGCATGATGATCTGCCGCCGGCGGGCGCCGATGGCGCGGCGGATGCCGATCTCGCGCGTGCGCTCGGTGACGGTGGCGAGCATGATGTTCATGATGCCGATGCCGCCGACGAGGAGAGAGATGCTGGCGATGGATCCGAGCACGACGTTGAACATGCGCTTGGTGGCCTCGGCCTGCTTCAAGAGCGCGAGGGGGACGTCGATCTTGTAGTCCTTCTTCTTGTGGGACCGCTGGAGCATGACGTCGATGGCGCCCGCGGTGGCCTCGACGTTCTCGGCGGAATCCACCTCGACGATCAAGAGCCGCAGCTCGACCTTCTCGCGAATCTGCGTCCCCTCGGCGTTGCTCGTGAAGTAGTCCCCAAACCTCTCGCGCGCGGTGCTCAGGGGGATGTAAGCGTCGACGTCCTGGTCGGGGATGGGGATGGCGGTGGTGCCCTTCTCGTTGACGACGATGCCGACGATGTCGAAGACGTTGCCGCCGATACGGATGGGTTGGCCGATGGCGTGCTCGGTGGCGGTGAGCTTGCGGGCGCCGGTCTCGGTGAGGACGCAGACGCCGGCGCGCGTGTCGACGTCCGCCTGAGACAGCACGCGTCCGGCCAGAATAGGACGGTTGACGAGGTCGAACCAGTCGGCCGTTGTGCCCACCACGCGCAGATCGAGCGCGCGCTCGCCGAGGCGTCCTTCCTTGGGGATCTCCTTGGCCGCGACCGTCCGCCGCACCGTCGGCAGCGATTCCCGCAGGAGCGCCTCGTCCTCGTAGGTCAGCCCGTAGATGCTCATGCGCGCCCGGCGCGCCCCCGACGCTTCCTCCTCCGTGGGCTTCTTCGCGCTGATGATGATGTTGTTCGAGCCCAGCTTGCGGATCTGGGCCATGGCCTCCTGGCTGGCCCCTTCCCCCACCGACAGCATCGCAATGACGGAGCCCACGCCGAAGACCAGGCCCAGCACGGTCAGCAGCGACCGCATCGCGTGCAGCGACAGGTTCTTGATGCCGAGTTCGACGGCGCGCACGACGGGGAGTTGGCGCATTACTCGCTCTCCTCGACGCGGTCGATCTGCCCGTCGAGCATGTGCATCCGCCGGCGGGCGAAGGCGGCGATGTCGGACTCGTGCGTCACCATGACGATGGTCTTGCCCTGCTCGTTGAGCGCGGTAAGGAGGGCCATGATCTGCTGGCCGGTGGCGGAGTCGAGGTTGCCCGTGGGCTCGTCGGCGAGGATGACCGCGGGGTCGTTGGCCAGCGCCCGGGCGACGGCGACGCGCTGCTGCTGTCCGCCCGAGAGCTCCATCGGCCGGTGGTTGACGCGCTCTTCCAGGCCCACCATCGCCGCCAGCTCCATCGCCCGCGCGTGGCTGTCGTGCGCCTGCCAGCCGAGATAGTAGAGCGGCAGCTCGATGTTCTCGCGCACGGTGAGTTGCGGGATGAGGTTGAAGCTCTGGAAGATGAACCCCAGCTCGCGCAGCCGCAGGTCGCTCAGGCGGTTGTCGTCCATCTCGCCGGCGTCGACGCCGGTGAGGAAATAGTGCCCCGACGTCGGCCGGTCGAGGCACCCGAGCAGGTTGAGCATCGTGCTCTTGCCCGAGCCGCTCGGCCCCATGATCGCCAGGAAGTCCCCCTTGTGGATGGAGAAGCTGACGCCGTCGAGGGCATGCACGAGCGAGCTGCCCATGACGTAGACCTTGCGCACGTCCTCGAATCGCACGAGGGCTTCCCAGGGCGGCGGCGCGGGGGCGTGGGGAACTCTCTCGGTCATGGGGCGCCCGCAGGAGGAGTCTGAGCGCCGGCCTTGTCCGCGTTCCGCGGCGCGCGCGGCGTCAGCTTGCGCACGGCGGCCGCCTGCTCGGGCGGGAGGCTATCCAGGAACTTCCGGCGCTCGTCGCCCGACATCGCGCGGTATTTGGCGAGGTCGAAGCCCTCGGGCAGCGCGCCCTTGGCCGCGGAGACGTCGCCGCCGTTGCCACCGGCAGGACCCGCCGCGGACTTCGCCGGCGCTTCGGGCTCCGCAATGGGGGCGTCGGACGGTCCCAGCGGCGGCGCCGCCAGGACCTTCTCCCCTTCCTTGAGCCCGCTCACAACATGCACCATGCGGTTGTTGTCGAGCCCGATCTCCACGACCCGGGGCGTGCCGTTCTTTGTGCCGTCGGCGATGTACACCGTGGTCTTGCCCTTCACACGCACGACCGCGGTCACGGGCACATAGACCGCGTCCGCGTAGCTCGCGACGATAATCTCCGCCTTGCAGCTCATCCCGGCGCGCAGGTCCTTGGCGTCGCCGTCGATGTCGACTTCCGTTTCATAGAGCTTGAGATCGGGGTTCATCCACATGCTCTGGGCGTCGGGGAGAAACCCGATGGTGCCCACGCGCGCGGCAAAGACCTTGCCGGGGACGGCGTCGACGGTGACGCGGACGGGCATGTCCTTCTGGACCTTGCGGAGACTCGACTCGTGGATCTTGACGTCGGCCATCATCGACGCGGTCGTGGGCAGGCAGATGAGTTCCTGCCGCTCCTGGATCTGCTGCCCCTTGGCGAGCGGGTCGAGGTTGCCGCGGAACGAGCTCTTGCCCGTGGTCGCGTAGACGACCATGCCGGCGACGGGGGCGACGATGTGGCACTTCGCGATCTGCTGGTCGAGCTTCGTGAGCCGGTCCTTCTGGCGGGAGAACTCGGCCTCCTTGGCCTTCAGGCTCGCCTCGGCCTGCACGATGTCCGCGGTGGCCTTGCGCTTGACGCGGTCGAGGGCGGCCTTGGTCTGGACGACGTTCGTCTTGTATTGCTCGACGTCGCGCTTGTAGGTGTAGTCCTGAAGCAGCGACAGCCTCGCCTCCGCGAGTTTCAGGTTCAGCTCGGCCTTGTGGGCGGCCAGCTCGTCGGCCTGGAGCTCGATGCGCGTGATGAACTTCTCCTGCTCCAGCTTCTTGGACCACTCGAGCTGGTCCTGCGCGCGCTGGAGGTCCTCCTTTGCGATGGTGATGTCGGCCTCCGCCTGCCGGACGTTCTGGGGGAAGTCGCCCTTGAGATACTTGTCGAGGTCCATGTCGGCGAACAGGGCGTCCAGCTCTGCCTTGCGAATGTCGCTTTCCGACTGGCTCTTCGTCACCTCCAGCGACTCGCGCGCGCCGATGAAGGCCGCCTCCGCGTTCATCACCGTAATCGCCTGCTGCGCCTTCTGGTCCACCAGCGAGCTGGAATCGAGCTCCACGAGGAAGTCGCCCTTCTTGACCATCGTGCCCTCGGCCACGATGTCGATCAGCGTCACGCGCCCCTCCACATCGCTCTTCACGGTTTCGAGGTTGCGGTTCTGGACGGTGCCCGACTCAGTCACGCTGATGAGGAGCGGCCCCCGCTCCACCGTAAAGAGAGCGACGGTTTCCTGCACTCGCGCGGGACTGCCCCACGTCCGCCAGGCGACGAACCCGATCGCGACCAGCGCCAGGCACGCGCCGCCCACCAGGGCGATGCGGCGTCCCGGCCCCTTCGGCGCGGCGTTCGGCTTACTTCCCGGCGCCCGAAGCGCGGGCGGGGTCTGTTGCGGGAGGCTGGTACTCATGCCACAGTCCTTTCTCATTGACCTCAAGCACGTCCATGTCTCTCTGCAGGTTCAGCTCCGCGACGCGGTATCCGACGAGCGCCGCGGTCAGCGCGTTCTGGGCCACAACCAGCGCATCCTGCGCGTCGAGGAGGTCGCGCATCTCGGCGCGTCCGGCCTCGAGGAACACCTGCGTGCTGCGCACCCGGCGCTCGGCCAGCTTCACGGCCTGCGCCTGGATGCGGAAGCCCTCGCGCGCTTCGAGCAGCCCGCGAAGGTCGTTGCGCACGTCCAGCTTGACGCGGTCCTCCAGGCTCTGCACGTCGCGCACCGAGGACTCCAGCGCGATGTAGGCGTTGCGATACGCGATCGCCTGGGGCGTGCGATGAAACGGCAGGTCGAGTTCGAGCCCGCCCGTGTAGATTCCGTGGTTGAAATCGAGCTTCGCGTTGGGCGACGCGGCCGAGCCGAGGCTGCGGCCTTCGCCGGCGCCGGCGCCAACGGTGAGGTTCAGTCCCGCGCGCAGCGCGTCGGCCGCGGTGATAAGCTGCATCTGCGCGTCGTCGACGGACCATTGCTTCGTCCTCAGATCGAGCCGGCGCGAAAGCGCGATCTCCACCGCCGCCCGCATTTCAATCTCGTAGAGCCCCCCGCCCTCGCGGGTCGCCGGAACGAGCGTCACGGGGGCGTCCGCCGAAAGCGGCTTCCCCGACTCCACGGCCGCCTGGAGGTCGTCGGCCTTCTGATTGCGCGCAAGACGCTCCTTGGCCGTGTCGGCCAGGCGCTGCAGCTCGGCCGGGTCGAGCACGACGTTGGCATCCGCGGGCAGCCCGAGCGTCACGCGGAACGAGTCGAGCGCCCGGTCGTAGCCGAGATCGGCGTCCACCCACGATTGACGCGCCCGCAGTTCGTCCTGTCTCGCTTGGTCCACCTGCACCTCGGACAGCCGCCCGGCATCGGCCAGCCGCCGCGCGCGCCGGGTCGCGGTAATCAGCCCGCGGTAGTTGTCCTCCGCATTCTTGACCTGGTCGAGCTGCTGCAGGACCGAGAGATACTGCGCGGCCACCTGGACGGCCAGCGTTCGCTTGAAGCGTTCGAACGACCAGACGGCGTATATCACGTTGTGCGAGGCCTGTGTCAGGGGCCCGGTGACGACGTAATCCGCCGAACCCGCCAGAAGCGGCACGGTCGCGCTGAGGTCGGCGAGGAGGCCCAGCGACGACTGGCGCCCGCCGGTGAGGAGCTTCGCGACGTCGACCGCAACCGTCGCGGCGAGCGACGTTCCGTTCTGGAGCGTGCGCGCGACCCGGCCCGTGCCGGTGCTCGTGACGCCGCCGGTCGCGCTCGATCCGCTGAGGTCCTCGGTGTATTCCGTCTGGAGCGTCCCGAAGAAGATGTTGCGGAAGGCGTCGCGCTGCAGGTCGAGGGCGAGCGCGGCCTGAAAGACGTTCTCTTTGTTCGTCTGGTAGTCGCGGTTGTTCCGCGCGGCGACCATGAGCGCCTGTTCGAGCGTCAGGCGCACCGCCTCGTTGTCGGCGGCGGGCACGACGATGCCGCTGTCGGCGCCCAGAACGAAACTCGGCATCTTCTTTTCGGGCCAGTGAGGAAGCTTCACGACCCGATCGGAGCCGAAGGAGGCCGGACCCGACACCGGCAGCCGCTGTCCTTCGAGCAGCCTCCGACGCAACGTGTCCGCGGCGGGCTCGATGCTGAACGGCTCGTTCCGTCCGAGCGCGATCTTCTGCTTCTCGCGGATGATCTCGTCGGCCGCCCTGTCCTCGCTCTTGCGCCAGTAGGCGGAGTCGCACCCCGCGGCCAGGAGCGCAGCAGCGAGCAACGCCGCCCGAATCCATCGATAAGCGCCGGGCTTCATCGCCCCTCCCCCGTTTCAGGAATCACCCGGACCAGCCCGCTCTCGGCCGCCCCGTGAATAAACAGGTCGACAACACACTCCACGGGCAGCGCCTCATCGACGGGGCCATCGCACCCCGAGGTCCTCGCACGCAGCACGCCGAAGAGGTATGTCGCCAGCGCCTCCGGCGGCACGTCCCGGCGCAACTGCCCTTCCTCCACGCCCTTGCGCAGGATCTCCGCGATGGCCTCCACCAGCTCGTGTCGGCGCGCGTGCCAGGCGGCGCGCAGCTCGCCCTTCAACCAGTGCATCCGCGCATCCTCCGACTGCATCATGCGCGAAAGCTGCCGGCGGCGCGTGAGGAACCCGCTGATGTGACGGCACGTGATGGCGAGCTGTTCCGTGAACGGGAGGTGGCCCGGGACCCCGGTGGCGATAAGGGACTGCAGCTCTTCGAACCCGCTCGTCGCGGTCTGAAAGAAGAGGTCGTCCTTGCCCTTGAAGTAACGATAGACCGTGCCCTTGCCGACGCCCGCCTCGTGGATGATGTCGTCGAGCGAGATCTCGTGGTACTGCCGGCTCGTGAAGAGCTTCTCGGCAGCGTGCATGATCTGGGCGCGTCGATCGCGTTTCACCAGAGCCCCCCGGCCCGAAACGGCACTGACCAGTCAGTGCCATATCTGTGTTTGAGCCGGGGAGAATATCACCCGGAATCCGGCAAGTCAAACCCTTTTCCCGACGGATTTGGGCTTCTCCTTCCTATGCCTCCTGTGTGGCACACCCGCCCTCGGGTGTGTTCTTCCTCTTTCTCTTCTTTGACAATCCCCCAGACACCCACAACAGCAGTCACACCCGAGGGTCCCGATTGTGATCGGGATGCCACATAAGCCACGAGACAACTG
>JBBIVY010000045.1:0-1480 GCA_037439485.1 Planctomycetota bacterium
GCCCCCTTGTGGGGCGTCAAACGGTCTATCTGCGGGGGTCACAAGGACCCCCGCCGCCCACGGGCACAAGGCACTAAGCTACATCTCTGCGTGCGCAATGGGTTCTTAGCCCCCGGCCATATTCCGTCGGCCCTTCGGGCCGGAAAGCAACAACCACTCCTGAAGAATCGTGTGACAGCCTGCTACCTCCCGCTGAAAGGGGCGGTATGAGGACACAAGAGGCCCGCGGCAACGGAGCCGCCGAAATTGGGGATGGGTCAGAAATGGGCGCCGTGGGGGAGCTACAGCGGCGGGTCGTCGCCGGTGCCGGGGTCGGCGGCCCAGGTGGAGGAGGAAGCGTTGGGGGTGATGTGCCGGACGAGGCCGGGGACGCAGACGAGGTTTCCGCCCTGCTTCGTGGCGGAACGGGGCGCCCAGCCGGTGATCCACCAGTCCGCGCCGGGTCCGCCGCGGCCGGGCTTGGGGGCGCCCAGGTACATGCTCGGCACCGGCAGCACCCCCGACCAGTAGTCCCGGTGGGCGTGAACGTGGACAGCCGCCGAGCTGCGCTGGAGGTAGATCTCGACGCCCGCGACCACCTGCTTCGCGACGATGAGCCGGTGGTTGTAGCGTCCGGTGAGGCAGGGCCGCAGCTTCGCGTCCTGCACCTTCGCCAGCACCTCCAGCGCGTCCGGCCTCACGTCGACGTCGTCCTCGAAGAGGGATATCCACTCGACGTCGGGGTCGGCCAGCCAGTAGCTCAGTCCCGTGTTGAGGGCGCACGCCGACCCGCGGTTGGCGGGCAGCGTGAGGATCTCGGCGCCGTGCCGGCGGGCGGTCTCGGCGTGCGCGCGCCGGTGAGGCTCGTCCGACGCGTCGTCCACGACGAGCATGGGCTTTCCGAGCGCCGCAATCTGAGGCAGCGACCGTTCGAGCATCGACGACCGGTTATACGTCGTCACGAGCACCGCCGTGCGGTGGCGCGCCGGCTCCGGCGGGGCTTGGGCGATCCGGGCCACCATCGCGTGGAAGGAATTGAGGTGTTCCGGCGCCACCGGCTGTACGGGCCCGGACGGCGCGGGGAATCGTCTGTGCCGGAAGACGACGAAGACCTCGTTGGCCAGGACCGGCTTCGACGCCTCGACGGCGGCGAGGAAAAACCCCGGCGGGATGCGGTCGAGCATCCCCTTGTGGAAGACGAAGAGCCTGAAGGTGTCGACCGGCAGGGTCTTGCTCACGTGGTAGCCGTAGGTCCCGGCGTGGACGTCGAGGAATCCCGCCGGCGCCAGCACGGGGTCGAGCGGCGAACATTCCCGCTCGATGAACCGGCGGACCTCGTCCCAGAATCGGTCCGTCTCGGGGAAGAGCATGGGCGACGGCATGGTGTTCGTCCTTAATGGAGGTGAAAGCTTCGGACGCGCAGTCTACGTTCCGTTCATCCGCGGTCAAGCCAAATCGAGCGGGAAGGGGACATCACCGCGGAGACGCTGAGACGCGGAGA
>JBBIVY010000045.1:1580-7587 GCA_037439485.1 Planctomycetota bacterium
CAAGCCAAATCGAGCGGGAAGGGGACATCACCGCGGAGACGCTGAGACGCGGAGAGACGTGCCCGGACTCTCAGGCGTCTTCTCGCACGTAGCGCCGTACCCTCGCCCTGATGCATTGTCACATGTTACTTCGGCAGTCGCCTTTAGGCCCGAAGGGCCGTAAGAGTATAGCCGGGGGCGTGAGCCCCCGGAATGCAAGGTTCAGCGCGCGAGCCCCAAGGGGGCGAAAGAACCGCGCGAAACGTGGCTGTTCTTACGCCCCGTTGGGGCTCATGGGGTTTGGGCGGGCTCGGATTCCGGGGGCTTGCGCCCCCGGCTATTTTCTCGCGGCCCTTCGGGCCTCACAGCCGCCACAGCCAGAGAGTCGTGTGACAATGTACTGGCCTCCCCCTGAGAGGGGGAGGCATGAAGAAGCAAAGCGGCTCACCGTGCCCTGGGAGCCAAACTGGGGACGGGTCAGCCGGGTTTCACCTTGCCAACCCGTCGGGTTTGCCCTATGATCAGCCTCATGGCGGCTTCGGCCGCGCGATGGAGTTGAGCCCTGTTGGAGGCACATGATGAACCTGAGAATGTCCGCCGTGACCGTCGCGGTGCTCTTCCTTTCTTCCCTTCTTTGCGCCCAGACGCCCATCCTGAAGGTGGACGACGTGCGCGCGGGGATGAAGGGGGTGATGAAGACGGTGTTTCAGGGCACCCAGATCGAGGACGTGCAGGTCGAGGTCGTCGACGTGCTGCACCGCGCGCGGACGGGGATGGACCTGGTGATCATCCGCCTCGAAGGCGAGAAGATCCGCTACACCGGCGTTGCGCAGGGGATGAGCGGAAGCCCGGTCTACATCGAGGGAAAGCTCGTCGGCGCGGTCTCCTACACCTGGAGGTTCATGAAAGACCCCATGGCCGGCGTGACGCCCATCGAGGCGATGACGGCCGTGTGGAACGCCGACGAGGCCAAGCCCCCGGCGGTGGCGCCCGCCGCGACGTGGGCCGCGGGGTCGATGTTGCCGCTGGACCGGCTGGTGGACGAGATGCTCTCGCCGCGTCCGGCGTATCCGACGGTCGTGCCGGCGAGCCTGCGCACGCTCGACACGCCCGTGTCGGTGAGCGGGCTTCCGCGCGGGGCCATGCGCGACCTGGCTGACCGGCTGCGGGCCTTCGACGTGCAGCTCGTCGAGGGAGGCGCAACGGGCCGCGCGGCGGACGGCGCGGCGCCCGCGGACCTGAAACTGGCGCCGGGAAGCGCGCTCTGCATCCAGCTCGTGCGCGGCGACCTCGAAGCGGCGGGGGTCGGCACGGTGACGCACGTCGCGGGAAGTCGTTTTTATGGATTCGGCCACCCGATGTTCAACAACGGCGCCGTGAGATTGCCGGTGGCCACGGGCACTATCGGCGGGATCGTGCCGTCGGCGGAATTGGCGTTCAAGCTGGGCTCGCCGGTGAAGACGGTGGGAACGCTCTACGTGGACCAGGGCGCGGCGGTCGCCGGCGAGGTGGGGCCGCTGCCGGAGATGCTTCAGATGGCGGTGGAGATCCGCCGTCGCGACGTGGCGGGGGACGGGCTTTACCGCTTTGAGGTGGTGAAGGACCCGCGGATGATGCTGACGTTCGCGAACGCGGCGATCAACGGCTCGCTGACCTCGGCGGGGCAGCTCAACCCGGAGGCGACGGTGAAGGTGAACGCGACGGTGGAGGTGGAAGGATTTGCGCCGCTGGAGATCGAGGAGTTCCTCGGAGGCCCGCAGGCGCCCGCCGACGCGACGGGGATCGTGCTGGTGCCGCTGGGCACGATTGTGAACAACCCCTACGCGAAGGTCAACGTGAAGTCGGTGAAGGTGCGCGCGGAGGTGCTGCCGGGCGACCCGCGGGCGATCGTGCGGTGGGCGGAGACGAACAAAACGGAGTATCGCCCGGGCGAGGAGGTCGACCTTGCGGTGACGATCCAGCCCTGGCGCGGGAAGGACGTCGTGAGGCACTGCAAACTCGCCGTGCCCGTCGACGCGCCCGAGGGGCCGCTGGCGATCGTCGTGTGCGACTCCGTCACCGACGAACGCCTCGAACAGCGCGAGGCGCCGCACCGGTTCAAGCCGGACGACGTGAAGGGGATCTTGGATTTCTTCCGCCGTCCGCGGCCGAACACGGACCTGGTGGTTCGCCTCTCGCGCGAGACCGGCGGCATGGCGATCAAGGGCCGCGAGCTGCCCAACCTGCCGGACTCCGTCGTCAGCGTCCTCGGCAAGCAGCCGCCGACCGACGTGTCGCCGTTCACGACGCCGGTCGTCCGCCGTGAGCCGACGGAGTTCTTTCTCGTCGGGATGCAGCAGGTGCAGATCATGGTGAAGAAGTGACGCGAGGGGAAAGGTCGAAGGCTGAAGGTCAAAGGCCGAAGGAGAAGAAAATGCCGGCGCGGTCATTCTCTCGGCCTTTGACCTTCGGCCTTGCGCATCGAGCGCAGGAACCTATTACTTTGGAGACATCACGATGAAGAAGACGGTCATCGCCTCGTCGGCGGCTGCGTGTCTGCTCCTCGCGGCTGTGGCCTATGCGGTGAGCACGTCGACGTTCGAGGTGAGCGCGGCGGACGCGATCCGGAAGGGGAGGCTCGAGGGGGTGGCGCTGAAGGAGCCGGCGTCGGTGGAGCTGGCGCGCGAGAAGAAGGAGGTGCTGAAGGCCGAGGGCGAGGTGGTCTGGTCGCTGGCGCTCGACGCGGCCGGGTCGGTCTACGCCGGAACGAGCCCGCGGGGCAAGGTCTACGTCGTGCGCGACGGCAAGTCGTCGGTGGCGTTCGACACGGACGAATCCGCGATCTTCGCGACGGCGGTCGGCCCCGACGGCAAGCTCTACTATGCCGGCGGCCCGAGCGGAAACGTCTTCCGCGACGGCAAGCGGTTCGTCAAACTGGGCGCGAGCTACGTCTGGGCGCTGATGTTCGACGCGGGCGGCGGGCTCTACGCGGCCACCGGGCCCGACGGCAAGGTCTTCCGCATCGACGCGGCGGGCACCGCGGTCGAGGTGCTCGACTCGCCCGACCCGCACATCCTGTGCCTCGCGCGCGACTCGAAGGGCAACATCTACGCCGGATCGTCGAAGAGCGGACTGGTCTACCTGATTCCCCCCGTCGTCGCCCAGGCCTCGGCCGCGAAGCCGAGGATCGTCTACGACGCCGCAGAAAGCGAGATCCGCGCGATCGCCGTCGATGAGAAGGACAACGTCTACTTCGGCACGTCGGACGTCGCCCCGGGAAGGCCCTCGCGCACGTCGCTCGGCATGAGGGGCCCCGTCATGGCGCCTCCCGCCGAGGCCGGGCCGTCCGCCGCGGGCCCGGGAGCCTCAGCCGCGTCGCCGATGCCCGCCGCCGCGATCCGTGACGAGGTGAGCGCGACGAACGCGATCTATCGCCTGGCTCCTGACGGCTCCGTGGTGCAGATCTTCGCCGTCCGCGGCAAGATGATCCTCTCCCTCGCCTGGGCCAACGGCGCTCTCTATGCCGGCACGGGCAACCGCGGCGACCTGTTGCGCATCGACCCGGAGACGGGCGAGGTGACGACGATCGAGCCGGACCTGGAAAAGCAGATCGTGTCGCTCGTGCCCGGGCGCGCGGGCGAGCTTTACATGGGCACCGGCGACCAGGGACGCGTCTGGCGCTACGCCCGCGAGTTCGCGAAGGAAGGCCAATACACCAGCGACGTCTTCGACGCGAAGTTCCCCGCGCGATTCGGCGTCCTCACCTGGACCGGAGTGATTCCGCCGGGGACGACGGTGGAGGCCCAGACGCAGTCCGGCAACGTCGCCGACCCCGACGCGAGCTGGAGCGAGTGGTCCGCGCCCGCCGCCGTGAGCGGCCTGCCGGTGGCCAGTCCCACCGCGCGATACATCCGTTATCGCCTTAAGCTCAAGACCGCCGTGCCCGCGGCAAGCCCCGTCGTCGACGACGTCAGGATCGCGTTCCTTCCGTCCAACCAGCCGCCGAAGGTGAAGGCGGTCAAGGTGACGCTGCCGCAGGACAAGCTCAAGGACCGCGTGCCGGGCCAGGTGGATGTTGCGTGGCAGGCCGAGGACCCGAACGGCGACCGGATGCAATACACGCTCGAATTCCGCCTCCGCGGCGACACGGCCTGGCGGACGCTGGTCGAGAAGGCAGACAAGACGAGCTATACGTGGAAGACGGATGCCGTGCCGGACGGCAGCTACGAGCTTCGCGTGACGGCGAGCGATTCGCCGGACAATCCGAAGGAATCGGCGCTGGCCAATTCGCGGGTCTCGGAGGCGTTCGTCGTGGACAACACGCGCCCGATCGCGGCCGTCACCGTGCGCCCCGGCGACGCGAAGAGCGGCAAGGCCTCGGTGGACGTGGTCATGACCGACGTCGGCGGCACGATCAAGTGCGCGGAATACTCGCTCGACTCCGGCGACTGGCAGCCCTTCCTGCCGGACGACCGCGTGTATGATTCGCCGAAGGAGACGGCGACGATCCCGCTCGAAGGCCTCAAGGACGGCGAGCACACCGTCACCATCCGCGTCACCGATTCCGGCGAGAACGTCGGGGCCGGGAGCCGGACGTTTGCCGTAAAGTAGGACAGGCATTCCTGCCTGTCTCTGCTACTCTCGGGGCCGGCGCCCATTCAGCGCGCCGGCCCCGTTTTATTTCACCCGCCTTCCAGTTGTTCACGCATTTCTAACACATAGCCCATTATATCTCAACATACATTACCGATAATAAGTGTAGAAGCAATAGGTGTTACTGGCGGGACTCAAAGAGGAAAGGGAAAGAAATGGCTCGTTTGGGCTCGACGATGTTGGACGTTCCGAACCGCTCGCATCGGCGCGCGGGAAAGGCGCTCGCAAGGCCGGGGCGGGGCGGGTTGTCCTCGCTCCACGATTACGCCGGGGCGGTTCACGTTCACTCGACGTACTCCGACGGGGACGGCACGATCCCCGAGATCCTCGACGCGGCGCGCGGGGCGGAGCTGGATTTCGTGCTGCTGACCGACCACGCGGAGATGTCGCTGTGCGGGAGGGGCTGGGAGGCGTGGCACGACGGCGTGCTCCTCGCGCTCGGATGCGAGTTGAGCCCGGACGGCGAGCCGCACAGCCTGGCGCTGGAACTGGCCGACGCGTCGGGGATGAGCGCGCTGGCGCCCGCGGAGCGCCTCGCCGAGGTGAACGCGCGCGGGGGCCTCTCGTTCATCGCTCACCCGCGCGGCCACCGGATGGTCGGCATGGACATTCCGCCGTGGCGCGAGTGGTCGAGCCCCTTCATCACGGGCCTCGAAGTCTGGTCGTTCACCTACGACTGGCTCGGCACGTTCCGGTGGCGCCGGGCGATCTCGTGCTACCGCCGGCCGCACGCCCGAGTCACCGGCCCGCACCCCGACGTGCTCGCGACGTGGGACCGCCTCGCCTCGCGACGTCCCGTCAGCGGCATCGCCGGCGTCGACGCGCACGCGCGGCCCACCGCCTTCGGCCGGTTCAAGATATTCCCTTACGACATGCTCTTCCGCACCACGCTGACCCACGTGCTCGTGGAGGAACTGGGCCATGACGCCTCCGCGGACGCCTCGGCGGTGAAGGAGGCGCTCGCGGCGGGGCGGTGCTACATGGGCTATCACGTCGTGGGGGACCCGACGGGGTTCCGCTTCATCGCGGCGAGCGATTCCGGGGCCGCGCAGATGGGCGAGACGGCGGCTCTCGCGAAGCGTCCGGTGCTGCGCGTCGCGCTTCCGGCGTCGGCCGAGATACGATTCATCGCCAACGGCCGCGTGGTGTCCGGCCGCCACTCCTCGCGCGCGGAATTCGCCCCCACGGAGAGCGGGCCTCATCGGGTGGAGGTCCGCCATGCGGGCCGGCCGTGGATTTTCTCCAATCATATTCACATCGCGTCGTGAGGTTGGCATGACGGGCAGGTCCCCGATGTATCGGGGTCTGTTCAGGTGGGTGTCAGACAGGAATGTCTGACCTACTCCAGCAGCGAATCGACCTGGTCCTTGTCGAGTTCCTGGCGGAGCTTGCCGAG
>JBBIVY010000045.1:7687-15884 GCA_037439485.1 Planctomycetota bacterium
ACTCCAGCAGCGAATCGACCTGGTCCTTGTCGAGTTCCTGGCGGAGCTTGCCGAGGGCCTTGGCCTCGATCTGGCGGATGCGTTCCTTGGAGAGGTCGAAGGAGGAGCCGATCTCCTCGAGCGTGGCGCGGGAGCCGTCGGAACGCAGGCCGAAGCGGGCGATGATGACCTCGCGCTCGCGCTCGCTCAGCGTGCGGAGGACCTTGCCGAGCACCTTCTTGAACCCCGCCATCAGCTCCGTCTTCGTCCCGTCCTCGACGGGCGCCTCCTGCGGGATGAGTTCCAGTGTTTCGGGCGCGGAGGCGCGGAACTGCTCCTGGAGCTCGGACTCCTCGGGGATGGACTTCGCGTAGTTCTTCATGATGGCCCACGAGGCGTAGGTGCTGAAGCGGTTCCCCCGCGAGTAGTCGAACTTCTCCACCGCCTGCATCAGCGACAGGTTGCCGTCGGAGACGAGGGTGTTGAAGTCGACGCTGGACTTCGTGTGGCGCTTGGCGATGGAGACCACGAGGCGCAGGTTCGCGCGGATGAGGTGCTGCTTCAGGTTCACGACGCGCCGCCAGAGTTCGTCGATGGTGTTGATGAGCGTGGCCAGCGGGCCCGCGACGATGAGCTGCTGGCGCTTGATCGCCAGCTTGTGCTTCAGGTAATTGAACCGCCGGAAGAGCCCAGCCTCCTCCTCGGGGGTCAGCAGCTTGGCCTTCTTGTGCAGCTCGCGCAGGTAGGTCGGAAGCTCTTCGAAGGACGCGACCTCGGGCGTCGCCGGCATGGCTTCCACCGCGGTCTCCGGCTCCACTTCGCCGATGGCCTGCTCGGCGCCCGGGTCGTCGAAGAGCGGGTTATACACGTAGTCCACGTTGTTCGACAGGATGTCGTTGGCCTTGATCTGGTAGATGATCCGGTAGATGCTCGACCGGTTCCGGCGGTACTCCTTGCACAGCACGCGCATCGGGATGCCGATGGAATAGAGCCGGTAGATCGCCTCCTTGTCCTGGTCGGTGAAGGAAGAGCGCAGGTCGGGGAAGAGGCGGTGGTCCGGGTTGTCCTTGTCGTGCTGCTTGAGCATGTAGCGGATCGTCTCGCGGCTGCGGTGCGTCGCCTCGGCCACCTTCTCCGTCACGTCCGAGAAGACCGCTGTGCGCGAGCGGGTCAGCTCCTGCGCCAGGTCGATGATCTGCGCCTTCTCCTGGTCCTCGACGAGCGAGAACGATCCCGAGTTCGACACCAGGTCCTTGAACCGCTCCTCGAACTCCTGCACGTTGGAGAGCCTGAAGCCGATGCGCTTCTTGCCGTCCGGGAAGAGGAACTCGTAGCCGACGAGGCCTCGTTTCCGCCAGCGGTAGACCGTTTTGCCCGAGACACCGTAGCGGGCCATCAGCTCGGGCACCGTGAAGACCGGCTCGCCCACATCCTTGGCCTTGATTTCGATCGACACGGACAGGTCGGCGAGGAGCTTCAGCATGTCGTTCTGCAGCTCGCGGCCGCTCATCGAGACGACGGTCTCGGTGTCGGGGCGGATGTTGGTGATCTTGTGGTAAATGAAGTCGTAGGGGTAGGCTTTGTCGAGGCTGATGGATGTGACGAATCGCTCCAGTCGGAAGATGTAGCGCCGTCGGATGCGTGTCGGCGCGAAAAGTATCTCGTTCCGGAACGCCTCGATGCAGGGGTAGTGGTAAGTGTCCGGCATGGCGTTTCTCCCCCGACTCAGGTACGCCGACGCTTTGCAACACACGCCAATCTATCTTAGGGACCTAAGCGTCCTCATGACCACTGAAACAGGGCCTCGGCGGCAGTCAATATGGCACCGTAAGAGTAAACATGCCAATGGCTTACGGCAAACACAAATTCCAGCAGGTCTTTTCATAGGTCAATCCGCAGCAAACCCTGCAGGACACCTCATGTCTTCCTTAGTGCCTCATACGACACGACTTATGGCCGATTGGCACGGGACACAACTGTTGCATTCCATCGGCGCGCTACTGTATTAGACGTATGGGACGCCTACGGAGTTCACGCAAATCCGGAAAAAAGGCAGAGCCGTTCCCGTGCCGTCGGGGGTTTTGATTGACAACGCCTCCGATAAGACATAACGTGCCGTGAGAGGGCGGGCACGGTCCCGACAGGTCGGGATGCCCCTACGCGAAGCCGAGAGGGGGACGATGCGCATCCAGGGCGGACTCCGATTGGACGAGTTCGCCGCGGGCGGGGCGGCTTACTTTCTGACCCACTTCCACGGCGACCACACCGACGGCCTGAAGAAAGGCTGGGCGCACGGGCCGGTGTACTGTTCGCGCCTGACGGCGACGCTGGTGGAGGACAGCTTCGGCATCAACGGCGGCGTGGTCGAGGCGATGGACCCGGGGGAATCGCGCCGGGTGAAGTGCGAGCGGGGAGAGGGGACGGTCACCGCCGTGGATGCGAACCATTGCCCGGGCGCGCTGATGTTCCACTTCGACTTCGACGGCCGGCGGGCGCTCTTCACGGGCGACTTCCGGCTCAACGATTCCATCCGCGAGGCGGCGGCGAAGTTCAGCGGCGTCGATCTGGCCTGCGTGGATCACACCTACAACGACCCGCGCTACGAGTTCCCGACGCAGGAAGAGGCGATCGCCCAGGTCGTGCGGTTGGTGGGGGAGCACCTCGACAAGGAGGTCTTCCTCGCGGTCTACCGGATCGGCAAGACGCGTATCCTCGAAGCGATTGTGAAGGAGTTCGGCCGGCCGGTCTACGTTTCGGAGGGCGTGGCGCGGCTTTACGGCAAGATGGGCTTCGGCGACCTGGTCACGCGCGACAAGGACGCGACGAACCTCCGCGGCTACGCCCGCGGGTATTACTTCGATTACTTCCCCTATCGCCACCGCCGGTTCCGTTCGACGCACGCGGTGATCATCCCCACCGGCTGGGCTGTCGAAGAGTCCGGCAAGTGTCCCCACGGCTATCACTACGTCGCCTACAGCGAGCACTGCTCCTTCAGCGAGCTCCAGGAGTTCAAGTCGCTCCTCGCCCCGAAGAAGATCGTGGAGATCTGAGAGGGTCGCCGTGAAGCCTCGGTTCCCCGTCAGCTTCTCGGGGCGGGCTGGGCGACGCGGCCCCCGGAGAGCGTCTGCTTCGCCCCGGCGAGCTTGCGCGTGAAGTCGCCCTTCTTGAAGCGGTGGCGCCAGCGGCGGAGCGTGATCCATCCGCCGAAGCGGAAGACGCTGTTCCACCACCGGCGGCGCCAGGCCTGCCAGCCGTTCTTGAAGCGGTAGGAGTAGAAGACGAACGAGGGGAAGGCCATCGTGTGCAGGCCGATGGAGAACATGTGGGTGATGCGGTAGAAGCGGCCCATGATGCCCTGGATGGAAGCCTGCATCTCCTCGGGCGTCAGCGGGGCGTCGGGGACGAAGAGCGGGAAGTTGCCGTCGTAATATTCCCACCCGATGGACGAGATCGGGAAGACGCGGTTCTGCTTTTCGAGGCGCGCGCGGAGCTCGGTGCCGGGCAGCGGCACGGGCAGCAGCATCTGCACGGTGTCGATGTGGGCCTTGGAGATGAACTTCCGGAACCGGCGCACGCGCTCTTTGGCGTCCATCCGGAACTCGGCGCCCTCCTTCATCGGGTAGCCGAAGATGAACATCCCATGCACCCGGAACCCGGCCTTGCGGAAGAGGCGGGTCTGCTCGATCATCACTTCGGGCTTGAGGTGCTTGTTCATCGCGAGGAGCTCTTCCTCGATGGGCGACTCGTAGCCGATGGCGACCATGAACACCCCGGCGTCGCGCATGGCCTGAAGCAGCTCGGCGTCGCCGGCCTTGTCGAGGCGGATCTGCGCGGTGATCGTGAACCGCTTGCCGATGCGCTTCTGGTAGTCCGCGAGCATCCGGCACAGGCGCAGCGTCTCCGAGCGGTCCTGGCCGAAGAGGTCGTCCACGACGAAGAAGCTGCGGGCGCCGCGGGTTTCGAAGAGGAGCGAGATGTGCTCGACGAGCCGCTCGGGCGTGGCGCAGCGCGGGCTGCCCTTGACGGTGCAGAACTCGCAGTTCATCCCGCAGCCGCGCACGCGGCCGATGGGGTAGATCGTAATGCGCGCGAACCGCACCAGCGAGTAGTCCGGCAGTGGCAGCGCGTCGAAATCGGTGAGCTGGTCGGGGACATCGCTTCCGGCCAGACGGCCGTCCTCGAGATACGACACCCCCGTGAGCCCGGCCCGCGGACGCTCGCCGTCGATGCACGCGAGCAGCTCCTTGACGATCCGTTCGCCTTCGCCCGCGATGACGAAGTCGATGCCGTTCGAAAGGCCCTCCATGATGTTGTCGCCCGCGAAGTGCTGCCCCCCGGCCACGGTCGTCGCGCCCAGGGCCTTGTAGAATTTCGCCAGTTCGTAAAGCCGCGGCACCGTGCTCGTGAGCCCGCCGTAGAAACCTACCACGTCCGCCGGGCGGATCTGCTGGAGCGCCGCGTGGTCCGGCCGGCCGAACTGATCGCGCGGGCCGCCGCGACGGTAGTTGTTCTCGTCGATGACCTCCGCGTCCCAACCTTCCACCTCGTTGACCGACGTGGCCACGCATACCGGGCCGAGCGCCGTCATGCGCCGGGCGACGGCGGAGTAGATGTTCTCGGCGGCGAATGCGGGGATGATGATGCGGAACCGGCGCCTGCGTTTCGGCATGCCGGAATTGGGCGCGGGGATGTTGCTCATTGGGCCTGGTCCTTGGAGAAGGGAGGGGACCGGAGACGCAAGTCGTCAGAGGCCCTCTAGCGTATATTGTGACCTGTGGAGGACGGGAAAGCAAGGCGGAAAACCGGGACACCCGTGGCGGGGGCTATGACTTCTTTGCGGCGAGGACTTCCTCGTATGTCTCGGTGATGAGCCGGACCATGCGGCGGTGGTCGAAGAGGGGCGTAAGTCGTTCGCGCCCGGCGGCGGCGAGGCGGGAGCGGAGGGGGGCGTCGCGGAGGAGGCGAAGGATCGCGGCGGAGAGGCCGGGGACTTCTTTCGGCGGCAGCAGCACGCCGGTGACGTCGTTCTCGACGACCTCGCGGGCGCCGTCGACGTCGTAGGTGATGACGGGGACGCCGCTGATGAGGGCCTGCGGAAGCACACGCGCGAGACCCTCGCGCAGCGAGGTGTGGACGAGAATATCCATCGCGTGAATCGCCTCGGGGACGCGGTCGGGCGGGATGAGCCCGGCGAAGACGACGCGATGGGCGAGGCCGCTTTTCGCGACGCGCGATTCGTATTCCGCCCGGCGCCAGCCGTCGCCGATGAGGAGCAGCTTCGCGCACGGCTCTTCCTTCGCGACGGTCTCGAAGGCGTCGAAGAGGAACTCGTGGCCCTTGAGGTCCGATAGGCGCGCCACCTTGCCGATGACGAGGTCGTCGGGCGAAAGGCCGAATCTCTTTCGCGCGGCGTCGCGGTCGTAGTCCCTGAGGAACGTTTCGACTTCGAGCCCCGAGTAGATCGTGCGGAACTGCTCGCGCCGGCCGATTCCGGCGGCGAGGGCCTGCTCGGTCATGGCGTCGGCGACGGAGATGATGCGGTCGCTTACCTTTGCGCACCTGCGCTCCAGCGCGATGTAGAGCCGGTTGACGAGGGCGTTCTGGAACGGGTGAAACGCGAGGCCGTGGATCGTGTGGATGACCGCGGGGACATGGGCCTTGTGCGCGGCGAGGCGGCCAAGGATTCCGGCCTTGGAAGAGTGCGTGTGGACGACGTCGGGACGCATCTCGCGGAAGAGCTTCTTGAGGCGGCCGTAAGCGCGCGCGTCGTGCCACGGGTGAATCGCGCGGACGAGGTGCGGCTCGACGATGATCTTCGCGCCGGATCGCTTTGCGCGTTCGAGAAGCTCGCCCTCCGGGCCGAGCGTGGGGCCGGTGACGAGCGTCACGTCATGCCCCATGGCGCGCTGCCCCTCGACGGTGTAGAGCGTGTTCTCCTGCGCCCCGCCGAGGATGAAGCGCGTGATGACGTGGATGATCTTCATTGCGCTTTCCGAACAGAACTGACAACTGACACGTGACAGCTGACAAGCAATGGAAATAGCGTCGGGGACGCTCCTCGCTGTTACTTGTCAGTTGTCACGTGTCAGTAGACAGTCTTAACCATCGTCAACCCCCGCGCCGGGGCGGTTGCGGACGCCTTCGTTCGGTCGCGCTCGTCGAGGACTTCCTTCACCCATTCCGGCTTGCGTTGAGCGCGGCCGACGGCGATGAGGCAGCCCGCGATGGTGCGCACCATATTATACAGGAACCCGTTGCCTTCGACGAGGATGCGGATGGTGCGGCCGTCCGTCGTGATGTCGAGGCGCGTGATCGTGCGGACGGTGTCTTTCTCGGGGTTGTGCTCGGTGACGAAGCTGGCGAAGTCGTGCTCGCCGACGAGGCATTCGGCCGCCCGGCGCATCGCGTCGACGTCGAGCGGCGAGCGGACCCAATGGACGAAGTTGCGATCGAGCACCGGGCGGATGGGCCCCGTGGCGATCGTGTAGCGATAGGTCTTGAGCTTGACGCCGTGCGTCGCGTGGAAATCGTCGGGCACGATGTCGCACGAGAGCACCGCGATGTCCTCCGGCATCCGGGAGTTGATCGCGCCCATCATGCGTTCGGGCGCGAGGTCGGAGTCGGCGGTGAAATTCGCGACGTATTCCTCCGCGTGGACGCCCGCATCCGTTCGCCCGCACCCGAGCACGCGCACGCGTTTGCCGATCGTCGCCTCGACCGCCTTCTCGATCACCTCCTGCACGCTGATCCCGTTCGGCTGCACCTGCCAGCCGTGGTAGCGAGTGCCTTCGAACTGGAGCACGAGGCGGTAGTTGGGCATGGCTCCATGGGCCAAAGGCCGAAGGCAAAAGCAGCCGGGCGAAGACTTGCGCGGCGATTTGGGTACAAAGCGGCCTACAGGCATCGACGTCCCTGCGCGAGGCCTCGGACCTCAGAACAGCAGCTCCGCGATCTGGACGGCGTTGGTCGCGGCGCCCTTGCGGAGGTTGTCGGAGACGACCCACAGGTTGAGCCCGCAATCGGTCGTGAGGTCCTGCCGGATGCGCCCGACGAAGACCTCGTCGCGGCCGTCGGCGGTGAGCGCCGTGGGCCAGAGCTGCGTCTTGGGATCGTCCATGACGATGACGCCCGGGGCCTTGCGCAGGAGCTCGCGCGCCTCGTCGGCGGTGATCTTGCGATGGAACTCGGCGTTCACGACCTCGCTGTGGCAGTTGACCACCGGCACGCGCACGGTCGTCGGGCTCACGGGCAGGTTCGGCAGGCCCATGATCTTGCGCGTCTCGTTCACCATCTTCATCTCTTCCGACGTGTAGCCGTTGTCGCCGAACGCGTTCGACTGCGGGATCTGCGGAATGCAGTTGAACGCGATCTGCACGGGGAAAATCTCCACCGTCGGCTTCCTGCCGGCGAGCACCTCGGCCGACTCCTTGCGCAACTCCACCATCGCGTCGCGGGAGACCCCGCTCGTGGCCTGGTACGTGGCGACGATGACGCGCTTGAGTCCCGCCGCATCGGCCAGCGGCTTCAGCGCGACCACCATCTGGATGGTCGAGCAGTTGGGATTGGCGATGATGCCCTTGTGCCACTTGAGGTCGTGCGCGTTGACCTCGGGCACGACGAGCGGGACGTCGGCGTCCATGCGCCAGTCGTTGGAGTTGTCGACGACGACGCAGCCGTCCTTCGCCGCGATGGGCGCGAAGCGGCGGCTGGCGCCCTTCGGCATGCTGAAGAGCGCGACCTGGAAGCCCTTGAACGACTGCTCCGTGATCTCCTCGGCGACGACCTCGCCTCCGCGGAAGGGGATCTTCTGCCCGGCGCTACGGGAGGAGCAGAGACACTTCAGTTCGCCCACGGGGAACTTGCGCTCTTCCAGCACGCGAACCATAGTCTTGCCTACGGCCCCGGTGGCCCCGGCGACGATGACGTTGATCTTCTTCTTCGACATGAGGGCGTCCTTCTCCAAATGGGAACGGAAAACGAAAGAGCCGCCGACCGAGACGGGGGTGGACGGCGAAGAAACAGAAAAAGAACCAAGAAAATCAGCCGCCGATGAACGCAGATAAACGCCGATGAAAGCAAAAGAGACGTAAGCAAGGGTGAAAGAAGCAAACAACGAAAACGACGACAGGACGAATACAAAGACAAAGGCTCAATCAGAAATCGCGGACGAGGCGTTTGACCTCGACGCGGGGTTTGCCGAAGTTGATGAGGAGGCAGA
>JBBIVY010000045.1:15984-26672 GCA_037439485.1 Planctomycetota bacterium
TCTTGCCGTTTCTTCTTCTTACTTCATCCCCGCCGCCCAGTTCGACGTCATGCACCAGTCGAGTTCCACAAGCTTCCCAACCCCGAGGTCGACGGCGACGTAGCGCATCTTGTCCATGGCCTGCGCGCAGGCGCCCGAGGGCGCGTAGATCGTCTGGTGCCTGGGGCCGGCGACGCCGTCGGTGACCATCGTCCATGCCGCGCCCGTGCGCGCGACGAAGGCGAGGTGGGAGCTGTCCATCGAGAACCCCACCCACGTGATGTCGTCGAAGGGCGCGCTCTTCCTGCCGTCGCAGACGACGCACCACGCGCGGTCGAGCCGCGCGGCGAAGGCGAAGTGCCTGCCGTCGGGCGAGAAGCGAATGGGGCCGACCTGGTCCCACTTCTCGTCGGTCTTCGCGGGGCCGATGACGGTCCACTTCTTCTCGTTCCTCGCCGCGAAGGCCGCGGTCTTGCCGTCCGGCGAGAAGACCACGGGCGTCACCTCTTCGAAGAGCTCGCTGACCTTCTGGTCGTCGAGGACGACGAACCAGAGCTTGCCGAAGAGCGCCGCGTAGGCCAGGCGCTTGCCGTCGGGAGAGAAGACCGGCCAGCGCGCGTCGTTGCACCGCTCGCCCTTCTTCTCGTCGGTGACGATGAAGTTCGTGGGGATCCCCGAGCCGCTGCCCGACATATCGACCTGCTTGCCGTCGGGAGTTGTGAACGCCGGCGGCTGCGCTTTCGGATCGGCTGCCTTGCTGGGGTCGCGGACGCTGGCGGCCTTGTATGCCCCGCTCGAGTGCGCCTCGTAGGCGACGCGCTTGCCGTCGAACGAGAACACGGGCGGGTTCTGCGGCAGCGCCGTATACTGGGTCTTCACCGCCCCGTCGATTACCGCGTGGCCGTCGGCGACGAACGCGATGCGCCGCCCGTCGCGCGACAACGTCGGCGCCGATGCGCTTCCGTACCTCTCGCTCTCCTTGCCGTCCAGCACGATGTACCAGCCGCCGTCGTGGCTCGCCGCGTAGATCACGTGCTTGCCGTCGTTCGACACCGTCAGTCCATGCACGGCGTCATAGTCGGCCGACTCCTTGCCGTCGAACACCACGACGACCTTCTTTTCTTCCTTCTTGGCCACGGTCCACGCCGCGTGCGCGCCGTCGGCGCTGAAGGCGACGAGGTCGCCCCCGCGGAGCGGCACCGCGCCCAGCGTCTTGACGTCGCTTTCCCCGGCCGTCGCGAACGCCGAGGCGAAGAGCCCCGCCGAGAGCGCCGATGTGGCCAGTAAAGCGCGAACGCCGCCAAAGTGGATGGTCACGCAGTGGCCTCCCGAAAGCCCAAGTCCCGGTCTTATGCGGGCACGGCATGCCGTGCCCCTACGATTGAAAGCTACCGGCTTCTCACGAGCACCGTTTCGGGCACGCCGAGCTTCTCGCGCGCCGCGGAGATCTCGGCGAGGAACCGCTTCGAGTCCTCGGAGTATCCCGCCGTGGGCTTGACCCCCGGCTCGTGCCGCCGCCAGAAGTCGTTGAACAGCTTCATGTAAAGCTCGCGGACGTACTTGCTGTACATCGACGCAAGCGCCACGGGCAGCGAATGCCGCTCTCCATGCATCAGGAAGCGCACCTCGAATCCCGATGCGTCGGGACCCGCCGGGGTCTTCAGGAGGTAATGCCCGGCCTGGCGGTCCTGGTGCTTCACCGTCAGCCGCGCGCCGCGGAACCTCTTCGCCAGGATGGCGCCGTAACGGTCGCGCCCGCCTTCCTTGTCGGCGTGAATGACGACGTCTTCCGCGCCGAATCGCTTCACGATGCCGCTCATCAGCCTGGAGGCCTGGCCGAAGAGCACGTCCTGCTTATTATCGGTTTCCTCGACGGCGCGGTTGAATGCGCCTTCGAAGAGGGGGACGCTGCGCACGCCGAGAAACTCGGCCCCGGCTTCGGCGAGGGCCTCGCGAAGCCGCTCGGACTTGGCGTCGATGCCCAACGCCCGGCCGGTCAGCGGCACCGAGACGTCCTGGGGTTGATACCACGGATAGTTGAACGCGTCCTTCGCGTCGTCGCCGGCGAGGGCCTCGAAGAGCGCGTCCAGCCGCTCCGGCCGCTTTCCCGCCAGCGCCAGGAACGAAAGCGTCGTCTCCTCGAGGATGCCGACGCCCTTCTTGGGGGAATAGGCCTTCTTCGAGTCGGCGACGATGATTTTGTGGCGCGTCCTTACCCGTCCGCTCACGGCGCGGCCGAAGAGCTTCCAGAGGTCGGCCTCGCGGTGTTCGTCCTTGACGCGGAAGACCACGGCCGAGACCACCAGCGGCCCCAGCGGCGGCCCATACCCCGCCTCGTCGATGCCGGCGATAATGCTCACGCCCTGACCCCCTCGGACGGAGGATTATAGCATCTAACCTATTGGTGGTCAAGGAGAAAGGACGGCGCGCCGGAAGCGCGAAATCCGAAATTCGAAACCCGAAATCCGAAGGAAGAAGGCGAATCCGGAGGCGCTCCGGTTTTCCCGTTCGGACTTGCGGGGACCACCGCTATAATAGTCGCCGGAGGTGGACGGATTATGTCGGAGAAGCGGCGTGTGCTTGTTGCGATGAGCGGCGGCGTGGACAGCTCGACGACGGCGTGGCTCCTCAAGCAGGAGGGACACGATGTGGCCGGGGCGTTCATGTCGCGGGGGGTAGATGCTGCGGCGACGGCCGAGAAGGCAAGGCGCGCGGCGGATCATCTCGGCATCCCGTTCACGGTGCTCGACCTGACGGAGGACTTCACGCTTCTGGTCGACTTCTTCTGCTCGGAGTACCTTCGCGGGCGGACGCCGAACCCGTGCGCGGTGTGCAACCCGCAGATCAAGTTCCGCCGGCTGATCGAGGAGGCCGACCGGCAGGGGCGAGAGTTGCTGGCGACGGGGCATTATGCGCGGGTCTCTTCTTCTTCTGTAGGGGGGGACCTATGTGTCCCTCCGGTTTCTTCCTCTTCTTCTCCTCCTTCGCTACGCGGCGGCACGGCGGAAACGGAAAGAGGGGGGACACATGGGTCCCCCCCTACAAAAGGGGGAAGAATACAACTGCGAAGAGGTATTGACCCGGCGAAGGACCAGTCGTACTATCTCTTCTCGCTGACCCAGCGGCAGCTTTCGCGCTCGATGTTCCCGCTGGGGGAGCGGACGAAGTCCGAGGTGTGGGAGTTGGCTCGAAAGGCCGGGCTTCCCTCCGCCGAGTTGGAGGAGAGCCAGGACATCTGCTTCGTGCCGGACCAGGATTACGCCCGGCTCGTGCGAGAGCGGCTGGGATCGAGGGTGCAGCCCGGCGCGATCGTCGACGTCGACGGCACGGTCGTCGGCCGGCACGAGGGAATCGTGGGCTTCACCATCGGCCAGCGCCGGGGCGTTCGCGTGGCGATGGGCGAACCGGTCTACGTGGTGGACATCGACGCCAGCGCCAATCGCGTCGTCGTCGGCCCGGCCGAGCGGCTCCTCGTGCAGGATTTCGACGCGCACAACGTCAACTGGATCGTGCCGCCGCCGGTGGAGCCCTTTGCCTGTGGCGTGCAGATCCGCTATAATTCGACGCCGAAGCCTGCGACCGTAGCGGCGACCGGGCGCTACAGCATCCACGTCTCGTTCGACGAGCCCCAGCGCGCCGTCACCCCGGGCCAGTGCGCCGTGCTCTACAGCGGCGACACCGTCCTCGGCGGGGGATGGATTGCGGGGAGATAGGGGGCACCATGTTCCCGAGAGTCACGTGGGTCAAGGCGATGGCGGAGCACCGTCTTGAGATTACGTTCACTACCGGCGAAGTCGGGGTGTATGACTGCGGGCCGCTGCTGACCTTTGGCATCTTCTCCGAACTTCGGGACGAGTCGTATTTCCGGAAGGCGCGCGTTTTCAACGGCACGGTGGTCTGGCCAAATGGGCAGGACATCTGCCCCGATACGCTGTATGCAGAGTCGCAACCGGCGAAGCCGGCGCTGCGCTGATTGAACTGAGACATCATCGCCAACAAGGGGAGGGCGAGGTCAGATGCAAACGTCAATGAAGCGAGTGGCTCTTGCGCTCACGCTTTCGGCTCTCGTGGTAATCTTGGGCTGCGGGCAGAAGCCGCAGCAGCCCGCGAAACCGGGTGAGCCTTCGAAGCCGTCCGCGGAGAAGCCGGTGAAAGTGGTCATCGGCGTGCTGCTGCCGACGACGGGTCCGGATGCGGCAAAGGGGCAGGCGGTGCTGGCCGGGCTCAAGCTGGCGATCGGGCAGAAGGGCGCCGCGGCGGGGCTGAGCGAGTCGTCGCTCGAAGTGCGCGATTGTGGCCCGGCGGGGTCGGATGAGGCGAGCATGGCGCGGGCGCTGGTCAACGTCGAAGGCGCCGGCATCCTCGTCGGCCCGCTCGATGAGAAGAGCGTCGAGTCCGTCGACGACCTCGGCCGGCAGAAGTCCGTGCCCATCTTCACGACCGCCTCGGGTCCGCTGAAACTCTCCGTCCTCGACGGCGCCGTCCGCCGGATCGCCTTCTCAGACGAGGAAGAGGGCGCCGCGATGGCCGAGTTGGCCGCGAAGAAGGGCTGCCGCGAGGCCGCTGCGTTCGTCGATGCCTCGTCGCCGGCGGCCGAGGCGCGCATGAAGGCATTCGCCGATCGGTTCCAGCGCCTCGGAGGGCACGTCGTCTCGCAGGTGGCCTACGCGAAGGGCGACGCGTCTTTCTCGCGGTTCGTCCACATGGTCGTCCCCGCGAAGGGCGACGCCTCGCAGAAGCCGGACGTCTATTACCTCCCCGGCGGCCGCGCGGAAGGCGCCGCGATCCTGGAGGAAATGAAGACGCAGAAGGTCCTCGGCGCCGTGCTCGGGTCGAGCGAATGGGCCGGCGGGGCGTTCCCGACCGAGGTCTCCCCCGGCTCCGGCGTCTACGTCCCCGCCCGATTCTTCGCGGCGCCCGGCAATGCCGCCGCGGTCGCTTTCGCCGGGGCGTTCGCCGCCGAGAACAAGCGCGAGCCGACGGCCTGGGACGCCATGGGCTACGACGCCGGGCTCGTCATTATCGACGCCCTCGCTCGCGGCGGAGAGCCGGTCGAGGCCGTGAGCCGCACGAAGCTCCTCCCGGGCGTCACCGGCAAGCTTACCGCCCGCGACGGCTCCGTCGCCGCGCAGGTGACGATCCTCCGCCTGAAGGGCACGGCGTTCGAGTTCGATTCGGCGGTGGATGTCAAGTGACGGGTTTTCGGCTTGCTTGCGAAGGTGCGCCGGACTAACATCGTGCCGTGACTCCGCTGCGTTCCGGATGGGAGCGTCCATGAAGAAGGTCTTCGTCGTCGACACCAACGTGCTCCTGCACAACGCGCAGGCGCTGACGGTGTTCGCGGACAACGAGGTGGTGATCCCGATCGACGTGCTGGAGGAGCTGGATCATTTCAAGGACAAGCCGACCGACCTCGGCCGCAACGCCCGCGAGGCGGCGCGGATGCTGGACCACCTGCGGATGAAGGGCTCGATCGTCGACGGGGTGATCGTCAACGAGGCGGGCGGCACGGTGCGTGTGGAGATCCGGAGCGAGCTCTGCACCGAGACCGGCCTGCGTGAGGACAAGCCGGACAACCGCATCCTCTCCGTCGCCTGCCGGCTGAAGCAGGCCGGGCGAAACGTCATCTTCGTCTCGAAGGACATCAACAGCCGCATCAAGGCCGAGGCGCTCGGCGTCAAGGCGATGGACTTCGAGAAGCAGAAGGTCAACTTCGACGAGTTCTACACCGGCTGGCGGACGATGCGCGTGCCGGGCGCCGACATCGACGCGTTCTACGAGACCGGCAGGCTCGTGCTCAACAACGGCCGCCTGCATCCCAACGAGTTCGTCCTGCTCCAGGACGAGGCCGACGGCAAGCATTCGGCCCTCGGCCGCTACGTGAAGCGCGCCAACGCCGTCACGAAGCTCGCCTTCGCCGGCGCCAAGACGTGGGGCATCAGCGCGCGCAACGTCCAGCAGCAGATGTCGATGGAGCTGCTGCTCGACGACAGCATCCAGCTCGTCACGCTTGTCGGCCAGGCCGGCACGGGAAAGACGCTCCTGGCCCTCGCCGCGGCGCTCCAGAAGGTGGTCGAGGAGCACGCCTACGAGAAGATCCTCGTCTCGCGCCCCATCATGCCGCTCGGCCGCGACATCGGCTACCTGCCGGGCTCCAAGGACGAGAAGCTGCACGAGTGGATGAACCCCATCTTCGACAACCTCAAGTACCTGCTGAGCGTAAAGCGGCTGGAGAAGATGACCGGCCTCGACAAGATGGCGAACTCGCTCATGGACGGCGGAGTGATGGAACTGGAGGCGATCACCTACATCCGCGGGCGGTCCATCCCGCGGCAGTTCATCATCGTCGACGAGGCGCAGAACCTGACGCCCCACGAGGTCAAGACGATCATCTCCCGCGTTGGCGAGAAGAGCAAGATGGTGCTCACGGGCGACGCCTACCAGATCGACAACCCGTACCTCGACAGCTCGTCCAACGGCCTCACCTATACCGCCGAG
Source organism: Planctomycetota bacterium (assembly GCA_037439485.1). GTDB lineage: Bacteria > Planctomycetota > DG-23 > DATKVD01 > DATKVD01 > JBBIVY01. The sequence continues at coordinate 22,462 of JBBIVY010000045.1, forward strand.
CGCATGAAGGACCAGGAGCTTTTCGGCCACGTGATGCTCGCCAAGAGCGAGCGGTCCGCCCTGGCCAGTCTGGCGGCGGAGATGCTGTAGCCGGCTCTTTCCTCTTCTTTTGTAGGGGGGGACCTATGTGTCCCCCCGGCTGTTGTTGTTCCGAGGAGAAGAAACGCGGGGGCACACATAGGTGGCCCCCTACAACAAAGTCAGGAGACTCCGATGACCGAGACCACCCCGACGCCCCAGCCGCCCGCGAATCCCAAGATCGTTTACGCCGACTTCAAGAAGGTCGAACTCAAGGTCGCCGAGGTGCTGAGCGTCGTGAACCACCCGAATGCGGACAAGCTCTACGTCCTGAAGGTCCGCATCGGCACGGAAGAGCGGCAGATCGTCGCGGGGCTGCGTCCGTACTATCAGCCCGAGCAGCTTCAGGGCAAGAAGGTCATCGTCGTTGCGAACCTGGAGCCTCGTCCGTTGCGCGGCGAGATATCCGACGGCATGTTGCTGGCGGCCTCCGACGGCGCGAGCGTCATCTTCCTCACCCCCGAGCGCGACATTGCGTCGGGCGCGAATATCCAGTAGCATGGAACGTCAAGGCCGAAGGCCGAAGGTCAAAGGCCGAAGGAACGCGAACGGACGCCGGGAGTTTGCGCCGTTCCCTCGACCTTTGACCTTCGGCCTTTCGGATTGATTTCGGCAGGGCTTCCTGGTAGAATCCCCCGGAATTCAAAACCTCGGTACCCCTGAAAGAGCCATGCCTCCGATTCCCCGTGAGCCGCTGCATTTCGGCGAGATCTTCAAGTCGACCCTCTGGGGCGGCTGGCGCCTCAAGCGCCTGCTCGGAAAAGAGCTGCCGTCCGGCGAGACCGTAGGCGAGTCGTGGGAGGTGTCCGACCACCCGAACGGGATGAGCGTTGTGGACGAGGGGCCGCTTGCCGGGACGAGCCTGCACGACCTGGTCGTGCGCGACGAGCACGGGCTCATCGGCCGGAAGAACGCCCTCGAATCGGGCGGGCGCTTCCCGCTCCTCATCAAGTTCATCGACGCCTCGCAGTCGCTGTCGCTGCAGGTGCATCCGGACGACGCGTGGGCGAAGAAGCACGGCACCGGCGACGCGGGCAAGAGCGAGGCGTGGTGCGTCCTCCAGGCGGCGCTCGGCTCGAAGGTGGCGCGGGGGTTCGTCGGCGGCATGACGAAGGAGAAGCTCGCCGAGGTCCTTCGCGCGGGCCAGGTGGAGAAGCACCTCAACTTTGTCGAGGTGCGCCGGGGCGACGTCATCGACGTCCCCGCGGGCACCGTTCACTCGCTCGGCGCCGGGGCACTCATCGCCGAGGTGCAGCAGGCGAGCGACACGACCTATCGCGTGTGGGACTGGGGCCGCATGGGCGCCGACGGCAAGCCGCGCGCGCTTCAGCAGGCCCTCGCGCTGGATGTTGTCAGCTTCGACGCGGAGAAGTCGCACTCGCCGCTCGTCAGGCCCGAAATCCTCATCCGCGAGCGCCCCTGGCACGAGCGCCTCGTGGCCAACGACAAATTCACGTTCGACCGTCTCACCTCGAACGAGGCGTTCGACGTCCGTCCGCTCGCGCTCAAGTCGTTCGTCGTCCTCGTCTTCACCGAAGGCGAAGGGAAGCTCGCGTGGGAGGAGGGCTCGCGCCCGGTCCGCCGGGGCGAAACGCTGCTCCTTCCGGGCGCCATGAAGTCCGCGCGCGTTCTGCCCAAAGGACGCGTGGAAGTGCTCGCGATTTCGCTGCCGCTGAAGTAGCTTAGGGCCTCGTGCCCGTGGGTAGCCCGGCCCCTCGTGGGCCGGCACCAGGAAGAAGAGCGCCCCACGAGGAGGCGCGCTACAGGTCCCCAATACCATGCTCGAACGACTCCACAAACTGATGGCCATGGCGGGCGTCGGCAGCCGGCGCTCCTGCGAAGCCCTGATCGCCGAGGGGCGCGTGTCGGTGGACGGAAAGGTCATCATCGAGATGGGCCACAAGGTCGATCCCGAGACCGCGGAGGTCCGGCTCGACGGCGAGCGGCTCAAGCTTGAAGGGCGTGCGTATTACCTTCTCAACAAGCCCCAGGGCGTGATCTCGACGTGCGCCGACGAGTTCGGCCGCGAGCGCGTCATCGACCTGATCCCGGGCGTGGAGAAGCGCCTTTACCCCGTCGGGCGGCTCGACGCGCAGAGCACGGGGCTGGTGCTGCTCACCAACGATGGCGACGTCGCGCTCAAGCTGACGCACCCGCGCTACGAGGTCGAGAAGACCTACGAGGTGCGGGTGAAAGGCTTGATCGGCGATGCGGACATCGCGCGGATGAAGAAGGGCGTGTGGCTCTCCGACGGTCGCGCGCGCATCGAAGGATGCGAGATCGTCAAGCGCCGGGCGACCGTCACCGACATGATCGTCTCGCTGCACGAAGGCAAGAACCGCGAGATCCGCCGGGTGATGGCGAGGCTCGGCCACCCGGTCATCACGCTCAAGCGCCTTTCCATGGGCCCGCTGGATCTGGGCGAACTCAAGGAAGGCGAGCATCGCAAGCTCAACGGCGTCGAAATCGAGGCGCTCAAGGCCTTCGTCGCCAATCCTCCGAGCAGCCGCACCCGCGACGAGAAACGCATCGATCGCTTCGGCGGCCCGCCCACGCATATGCCGTCGCGCAGCTCGAAACGCGAACGGTCATGGGGCAACCGGTCGAAGTCCCAGCGGACCTGGGGCGACAGGTCGAAACCCGAGAGGTCGCCCCGCGATGAGTCCAAGCCCCGGCGGTCGTGGGGCAACAAGTCGAAGCCCGGGCGGCCGCAAGGCAATGAGGCTAAGCCCGGTCGGAACTGGGGTAACAAGTCCAAGCCCGGCCGTCCGCGGGGCAATGAGTCCAAGCCTGGGCGGAGCTGGGGCAACAAGTCCAAGCCCGCCCGGCCGCAGGGCGGAAGGAAGAGATCTTGAAGACGATCATCGACCGCTGCAGAGCGGGGAAGATCCCCGACGAAATAAAGCGCGTTGCCGCCGACGAGAACGTTTGTGCAAAGACGCTGGCCGAGCGCGTGGCGAAGGGCACCGTGACCGTCTGCGCGGGGAAGCACCGCAAGGCGGCGAAGCTCCTCGGCATCGGCGAGGGCCTGCGCACGAAGGTCAACGCGAACATCGGCACCTCGCGCGATTACCCGACGCTCGACGCGGAGCTGGCGAAGCTGGACGCCGCGGTCGAGGCCGGAGCGGACGCGGTGATGGACCTCTCCACCGGCGGCGACCTGCGCGCCATCCGCAAGGCGATCATCGACCGCTCGCCGGTCGGCATCGGCTCGGTCTGCGTCTACGAGGCCGCGGTGCGCGCCACGGAGTCCATCGGCCAGAACATCCTCGCCATGACCCCCGACTCGATGGTCGAGGCCTTCCGCATTCACGCCGAGGACGGCGTCGATTTCATCACGGTCCACGCGGGCGTGACGCGGAAGGTGCTGAAGCTGCTCGCCGCGAACCCGCGCGTCTGCGGCATCGTCAGCCGGGGCGGCACGTTCCTGGCCGAGTGGGTGCGGCACCATAAGGCCGAGAACCCTTATTTCGAGCGATTCGACGACATTCTCGAACTCGCGCGGAAGTATGAGGTGACGCTGAGTCTGGGCGACGGGATGCGGCCAGGGGCGCTGGCCGACGCGAACGATCCGGCGCAGTTGGGCGAGATGAAGGTGCTCGCGGGTCTGGCGAAGCGCGCGCGCGAGGCGGGCGTGCAGGTGATGATCGAAGGCCCGGGGCACATGCCGCTCAATACGATTGTCGAGCACGTGAAGATGCAGAAGAAGCTGTGCAAGGGGGCGCCGTTCTACGTCCTGGGCCCGCTCGTGACGGACGTCGCGCCCGGATACGACCACATCACCTCCGCCATCGGCGGCGCCATCGCGTCGGCCGCGGGGGCCGATTTCCTCTGTTACGTCACCCCCAGCGAGCACCTGAGCCTTCCCGGTCCCGAGGAGGTCCGCACGGGCGTCATCGCCGCGCGCATCGCCGCGCACGCCGGCGACATCGCCAAGGGCATCCCCGGCGCCTCCGATTGGGACCGCAGTTTCTCCGAGCGCCGCCGCAAGCGCGACTGGCCCGCCCAGCTTTCCCAGTGCATCGACCCCATCGCCGCAAAACGGTTGCGCGAACGCGGCAAGCCCGCCGACGAAGAAGTCTGCTCCATGTGCGGCAAGTTCTGCGTGTTCCGGCTGCAGGATGAGCTGGACA
>JBBIVY010000046.1:0-17674 GCA_037439485.1 Planctomycetota bacterium
GCTTCCGCATCAGCGGCCGCGGAGGACGATGCGAAGCGATCCTCGCGCGCATGGCCGAGAGATCTTGATTTTCCGCGCGGAAGGTGGATAATAAGCCCCTTCTGGAACATCCATTCACTCACAAGGAGAGCGCGTTGAAGGAAGCGATCGAAAAGGCCGACATCCTCATCGAAGCCCTGGGCTACATCCAGAGTTTCCGCAACCGTATCGTCGTCATCAAGCTGGGCGGCGCCGCGATGGAAGGGGCGGAGCTGACGGCGCTCCTCACCGACGTCGTCTTCATGGAGGCGGTCGGGATGCGCCCGGTGCTGGTTCACGGCGGCGGCCCCGCGATCAGCAAGGCGATGAAGGCGAAGGGCCTGGAGCCGGTGTTCGTGAAGGGCCGGCGCGTCACCGACCCCGCGACGCTGGAGATCGTCAGGGACGTGCTCATCGGCACCATCAACAAGGAGATCGTCGAGAAGATCCGCTCGCTCGGCGCGCGCGCCGAGGGCATCCACCCGGAAACCAATTCGTCGGTGCAAGCGAAACAGCTCCTCATGAAGGACGAGAAGGGCGAGAGCTACGACCTCGGCCTCGTCGGCGAGGTGACTCGCGTGCGCGGGGACATCATCCGCGACTTCTGCGAGGCGCGCGTCGTCCCCGTCGTCGCCCCGCTCGGCGTCGACGCGAAGGGGCAGGTCTATAACATCAACGGGGACTCCGTCGCCAGCGAGGTCGCCTGCGCGCTCGGCGCCGAGAAGCTCGTCTACCAGACCGACACCCACGGCATCTACACCGATCCGAACGACGAGGGCTCGATGGCCTCGCACCTCTCCGAGGCGCAGATCAACGACCTCGTCCGCCGCGGCATCATCACCAAAGGCATGCTGCCCAAGGTCGAGGGCTGCCTCAACGCCATCAAGTCGGGCGTGCGCAAGGCCCACATCATCGACGGCCGCATCGAGCACAGCCTCCTGCTCGAAATCTTCACGAGCCGCGGGATCGGCACGGAAATTGTCCTGAGATAAGACCATGCTCGCCAAACGAATCATTCCGTGCCTGGACGTGACCGGGGGCCGGGTGGTGAAGGGGACGAAGTTCGTCAACCTTCGCGACGCCGGGGACCCCGTCGAGGTGGCGGCGCGCTATGACGAAGAGGGCGCCGACGAACTCACCTTCCTCGACATCACCGCCTCGCACGAAGAGCGCGACATCATGATCGACGTCGTCCGCCGGACCGCCGAGCAGGTCTTCATGCCGCTCACGGTCGGCGGAGGCGTCCGCACCCTCGACGACGTCCGCGCGCTCCTGTCCGCCGGGGCCGACAAGGTCAGCATCAACACCGCCGCGGTGAAGGACGTGTCGTTCGTCGAGCGCGCGGCGCGCCGCTTCGGCTCGCAGTGCATCGTCGTCGCCGTCGATGCAAAACGCGCTCTCGGCCAGGCGGGCAAGTGGGAGATTTACACCCATGGCGGGCGCAAGGCCACGGGCCTCGACGCGATCGAGTGGGTGCGCGAGGTGGAGCGTCGCGGCGCCGGCGAAATCCTCCTCACGAGCATGGATTGCGACGGGACGAAAGACGGATACGACGTCCCGCTGACGCGCGCGGTGTCCGAGGCGGTCGGCATTCCGGTCATCGCCTCGGGCGGGGCGGGGAAGCTGGAGCACCTGGCCGAGGTGCTCACCGAGGGCAAGGCCGATGCGGCGCTCGCGGCGAGCATCTTCCACTATCGCGAATTCACCGTGCGGCAGGCCAAGGAGTTTCTCCGCGCGCGCGGGGTGTGCGTGCGTCTCGACGAAGGCGAAGGTTCTCCGGCAGGAGGAAAACCGTGAGCGCGACGCCGGAACTGCAGAGACTGCTGGACGCGATGACCCGGCGCGGAGCGAGCGACCTGCACCTGAAGTCGGGTGCGGCGCCGCTCGTGCGCGTGCATGGCGACCTTGAGCCGCTGGAGGCCGGGCCCCTGAGCGAGGAGATCGTCCTCGCGCTCGTCGCGGGCGTCGCGTCGACGTCGCAGATGCAAGCCTATCGCGAAACGGGCAACCTCGACTTCGCCGTGGGCACGCCGAGCGGCCGCTTCCGCATCAACGTCTTCCGCCAGCGCGGGCTCACCTCCGTCGCCGTGCGCTACGTCCGGCCGCTCGTCAAGACCTTCGAGGACCTCCACCTGCCGGGCGTCCTGGGCGAGGTGTGCAACCTGTCGCAGGGCATGGTGATCGTGGCCGGCATCACGGGCTCGGGCAAGAGCACGACGCTCGCCGCGATGATCGAGAGCATCAACGCCCGCGAGCGATGCCACATCGTCACCATCGAAGACCCGATCGAGTACCTCTACGAGGACAAGAAGTCCTACGTCAACCAGCGCGAGATCGGCATCGACGTCGCGGACTTCGGCACGGCGCTGCGGTTCGTGGTGCGCGAGGACCCGGACGTCATCCTCATCGGCGAGATGCGCGACGAGGAGACGATCTCCGCCGCGCTCTCCGCGGCCGAGACGGGGCACCTCGTCTTCGGCACGCTGCACACGTCGAGCGCGCCGCAGACCCTCGACCGCGTGCTGAGCTTCTACCCGCGCGAGCGGCACCGCCTCATGCGCCATTCCATCGCGCACAACGTGAAGGCGATCGTCTGCCAGCAGCTCATCCCCTCGCGCATTCCCTCGCTCGACCGCGTGCCCGCCGTCGAGATCATGCTCATGAGCCCCATCATCCGCAAGCTCATCCTCGACGAGGACGACACGCGTCTTCCCGACGCCATCCGCGTCGGGCGCGAGGAAGGGATGCAGGACTTCACCGAATCGTTCCGTCAGCTCGTCGAGAAGGACCTCGTCGACCGCAAGGTGGCCTTCGAGCGCGCGCCGAATGCCGAGGCACTGCGCATGGCGCTCAAGGGCATCGTCGGCGGCGAGACGGGCCTTCTCGGAAGGACGTGAAAGGACCCCCATGACGCGCGCCGCGATCTTCGCGGGGCTGCTCCTCCTGCTCGCCGGCGCTTCGGCCGGCGCGGCCCAGGGCGACCTCGGCTACACCGTCCCCACCGACGGCACCTTCCAGCTTCCAGACGACGTCACCTGGAACCACAACATCATCGCCTGGTGGTGGCTCCCCGGCCTGGTCGCCGCGTCCGGCTTCGGCCTCTGGGTCGTTCAGTGGATCGACGACGACGCCCGCCGCGTCGGACTTCCGTCCGCCTCCTGGACCTGCGCCGGCCTCGGCATCGCGGGCGCTTCGCTGCTCTCCTTCTTCATCCTGCCGCCCTGGTTGGCCGTGCCCGCGATCCTTGCCGCGTTTGTCGCCCTCGCGCTGAACTACATCCCGCTGCGCAACGCCAAGGTCATCGCGCCGCGACGGCTCTTCACCCCCGAGCACCGCGAGGCGCTCAAGCGCCGCGTGATGTCCGCGCTCGACCTGCACGGGCCGGGGGTCGAGAAGCGCCTCGCCAAGCTCTCCAAGGAGCACGTGCCCGTCGCGCTCTACGACCAGTCCGGGCGTGCCGTGTCCGCCGCCGAGGCCTCGTTCGACCCGTCCGACCCGATCACGATCGTCAAGGTGATCGTGGGCGAGGCCGCCCGGCGCCACGCGCGAGAGATCCAACTCGTGCCGGGGCCGGGACAGCTTTCCGTGTCCTATCTTATCGACGGCGTCATGCACGCCGGCCCGTCGCCCGACGCCGTGCAGGGAAGCGCCGCGACGCTGGTCATCCGCCAGACGCTCGTCAACGCCGCGTCGGAGACGCCGCAGTTCCGCATCCAGCTCCCGACGCTCGGGCGGAAGAGCTTCAACGTGCGCGTGTGTGTCTATGGCGAAGGCGACGCACAGTGGATGAAACTGCGCCTGTCGAACGACGGCGAGTCGATGCGCAAGCTGCCGCAGCTCGGGCTGGCCCCGGCCGAGGAGGCGCTCGTGCGCTCGACGCTCGACTCGGCCCGCGGGCTGGTAGCGGTGGCCTCCCCCGCCGCGATGGGCGCGCACACCACGATTTACGCCATGCTCGATTCGCTCGACCCGTTCTCGCGCAACATCGTCACCTTCGAGCGGCCGATCCTCGGACACATCGACAGCGTCGACCAGCGCGCCTTCACGGACGCTCGCTCGCCGGCGGATTCGCTCGACGAGGTCCTCCGCAAGGAGGTGGACGTCGTCATGCTGAGCGAGATCCCCGACGCGCGCGTCGCCGACATGGCGCTCACCGGGGCCTCGCGCGAGCAACTCTTCATCGCGCGCCTGGAGGTCCACGACGCCTGCGCCGTCCCCGCGCGGCTCATCGCGCTCGGAGCGACACCCGAGTCCGTCGCGGCGGGGCTTCACACGGCGATAGGCCAGCGGCTCGTGAGACGCCTCTGCCCCGCATGCCGGCAGAAGGCGGCGGTTCCGGCGGCCGTGCTGCAGAAGCTCGGCATCAACCCCGCGGGCGTCGAGTGCGTCTGGGAGGAGTCGTCGTCCGGCTGCGACCAGTGCGGCCAGACGGGCTTCCTCGGCCGCGCGGGCATCTTCGAAATCTGGCAGCCTTCCGCCGCAAGCCGCAAGCTGATCGCGAGGAACGCGCCCGCCGCCGAGCTTCACGCCGCCGCTCTGCGCGACGGGATGACGAGCCTCCAGCATTCCGGCCTGGCGCTCGTCCTCGACGGAACGACCAGCCTGCGCGAGCTGGCCCGCGCGATCAAGGCGAACTGAAGCCGCGTTTCTCTTGTCGGAGACGAACCGTGTTTTCCGCCTCGTCCATCATCTCGCTCGTCGCCTTCCTCATCGTGGCGTTCTCGTGCTATCGGAACGGCCTCTTCAGCTCCGTGGTGATGCTCTTCGTCGTGCTGCTCTCGGCGGCCTCGGCGCTCATGTGCATCGGCCCCATGCCGCGGATGATGGGCGTCGACCAGCTCGACTGGTACGCGCCGCCGATAGTGTTCCTCGGCATCTTCATCCTCTCGTTCGTCATCCTGCAAACGCTGGCGAACTTCCTGCTGCCGCCGAAGATGAATCTCTCCAAGTCCGTGGACAAGCTCGGCGGCGCCGCGGTCGGTCTCGTCGTCGCGTTCTTCTTCACGGGCGTGCTTATGACGGGCTACGACCTCTTCCCGGGGACCGGGAAGGCGGAGGACAAAGTCTGCTTTCTGAACGCCGACGAATGCCTCGTGAGGACGATGGCCTGGATGAGCGCCCGTTCCGGCTCCGTGTCGCTCGACGCCGACAAGTTCCTGCGCATGGCCAAGCAGAAGAAGGAAACCTGGCGCCTGAAGGAGCGGAAGGACACCGACTTCGACACCGAGAACAACACCTGCTACAACGTCCTCCGCCAGCTCGGACAGACCCTCCGGCGCTACACGGAGGCGAACGGCGGCTCCTGGCCGACGTCCCTCGACAACATCACGGCGTATCTGCCCAGCCACACGACGGCGGCCGAAGTCGAGGCGATGACGGAGTGTCCCTTGACGAAGATGCGCTACGTGCTCTTCCCCGTGAAGAACTTCAAGGACATCGAGAACGATCCGCTATATGTCCTCGCCTACGACTGCGTGTCGGGAGACGCCGGCCACCTCGGCTCCGACCAGGGCAAGCGGTCCGTCCTCTTCGCCGACTGGCACGCCGAATGGGTCGACGAAAGCAAGTTCCAGGGCCTCCTCAAGGCCCAGCGCGAGTCGCAGAAAAACTAGCGGCCCTCGCCCAGCGCCTCGATCACCTTCCTGTGCCACTTCGGCATCTCGCCGTCGGCGTACTTCTTCGCGTTCCAGCGATACCCGAGACCGTCGCCCGCGACTCGCGGGATGAGGTGGACGTGCAGGTGCGCCACGGCCTGCCCGGCGACGGCGCCGTTATTCTGGAGGACGTTCAGCCCCTCCGCGCCCGTGGCCTTCATCACCGCCGCCGAGAGCTTCGGCACTGCGGCGAAGAGCGCCGCCGATTCGGCCGAGGACAACTCGGTGATCCGCTCCGCGTGTTTCTTCGGCACCACGAGCACGTGCCCCCAGGCCAGGGGGCCGATGTCGAGAAACGCGTAGACGCTCTCGTCCTCGTAGACCTTCGACGACGGAATCTCTCCCTTGATGATCCGGCAGAAGATGCAGTCGGCCATGCCCAGAGTCCTCCTGTGATGGTGTGAGTTCCCACCACCACGCTACCAGCGCGCGCGCCGGTTTTCAATCCCTTTCCGGTGGGTCCCCCGACGTGTCCGGCCCCCGGCGCGCCGCAGAGCCCGGGAAAAAGATGGAGCCGGGCCCGAAGGATCACGGACCCGGCTCCCAGGCGTGAAGAGACCTGCTCTTGAGAGACTACCTCATCATGCGACGGCGGACGACGCCAAAGGCCATCAGGCATCCCGTTCCGAAAAGGGCCAACGTCGCCGGCTCGGGAACAGAAACAGAGGTGAAGTTGTAATTGAACGAGCCCCCTCCGGCCTTCGTCCACACCGAATCGCCGCTGAGGTTGTTCATGTCGGCCATGAACTGCGCATCCGTCAAGCCAGACGGGGCAATGTCCCCCAGGTCGAACACGCTGGTCAGGTAACTGGACGAGGAGAAAGTCGACCAGAACTTCTCTGCGGCCGTGTCGGTAGTAAATGCGCCGCCGGCGGGGAACGCGGCACCGGCGACGAAGAAGTTCCCGGCGCTGTCCCGGAGGCGGAAGCCGCTCATCGTGTTCCCATTGGGATCGATTTTCACGTCGCCGCTTGCGGGGTTGTAGATGACCGTAGCGAGGAGTGAGGAGGGCGGGCCGCTGACGACAAGCAAAGAGCCAATCACCGGGCTGTTATAAGTGCCGGTATTGTACGTCCCGGCCGCCAGGAGCGCGATAATATCGCTGGAATCGACCATGGCGTTGTGATCGAAATCGCCTTCGTCCCATCGGGCATTGGATGAGCCGACGCCGAACTTGCCTGCCGAAAGGATGTTGATGATGTCGCTCGAATCCGCTTTTCCTCTCAGCATGGTATCGCCCGGACTGGCGTAGCCGAGGCGGACCGTCTTGCCGCCGGGCGTGGTGCCGTCGAGGTTCGAGGCGGTGTCGTAAATGCCGACCGTGCGATACGACACGCCCGTGCTTTGCGTGATGACTCCGCTATTGACCTGCGTCGCCAGGGCGCTGTACGGGCTTGCCGCTGCGCCGTAATTGACGTTCACCAGGTTGTTGGTGACGTCCAACGAGCCGGCCCCGCCAATCGTCAACATGCCGATATTCTGCGCCGCGGCCGAATTGGTCGGCCAGGAGGCGCCCTTCTGGGTCAGCGCGGCAGTGCCGCCGGTAACCGCCAGGGTGCCGCCGCCCGAGAGCGCGTCGACTTGCAGGACGCCCGAGGACGTCAGCGTGGCGTTATTGCCCACCGCAACCTTGCCGCCCATGATGGAGCCGGAACTAACAAGATGGGTGGTGCCGCTACCGGGCACGGAGTCGTTAATACTCAGTGTCTTGCCGCTCGGGATCGTGATACCGGCAGCGGAGGTGAAATTGCCCACCAGGGCGCTGTTGTTCGTCACGTTGATTGCGCCGGCATACAGGTTCACGTTCCAGGTGGCAGGCGTGCCGCCGCTGCCGCCCGTGGGGTCGTAGGTGTTGAGGACCGCGCCGTCGAGCGCAATGGTCCCGCCGTTGGGGCTGACATTGGCGGGGTTGATGAAGTTGAACGTGCCCTGCAGATCCAGGGTATTGTAGGCCGCGGAGGAAAGACCGGCGCCCGCGCCGCTGTGCGACCCGAGCGAAGCGCCGCCGGCGTCGGTGGCGAAGACCAACGTTTGCGGCGTGCCTGACGTCCCGCCGTTCGGCGTAACGTAGCCGCCGCCGGGGAGGCTGGTGATTCCGGAAACCGAGCCGTAGCCGGTGAAGGCATAGGCATTGAAGGTGCCGCCCGTATGGGTTATTGAACCGCCGTTGACGGGGATTGGCGCACTGGTTCCCAGGCTGGTGTTGCCGGTAAGGATCAGGTTGCCGCCGGTGCCCAGAACGAAGACCGGCGGAGAACTGGTGTTGAACCCGGTGATAGTTCCCGGATTGTTCACAGTAAGGGTGCTATTGGTGATATTGAGCACATAGTAGTTGTTAATGCCGAGGGCTCCGTTCAGCGTGGTGTCGCCGGTCACATTGACCAGGCCGTAGTTGACATTGCCCCAATTGTTGTTGAACGTATTGGGCAATGGGTTGGTGAATTGGGAATAGGTCGTGCTTCCGCTAAAAGTGAGAATGGTGCCGGTGTTGCCAAGGGCGCCCAGAGCCACATTGCTCAGGTTATACGTACCTTTGGCAGCAAACCCCAGGGTGACGGCGCCCGTCTGGGTGACGTTGTTGATGTTTATGGCCGGCCCATAAGTCGCAGAGTTCGCTGACAGGGTGGCCGTGCCTGTAAACGGCGCGGATATGGTACCGTAGCCGGCGATGGTGGCGCTGCTTGTAAAAGCGGCTGTGCCGGTTCTGGCCAGGGTGCCGCCGGCGAGGTTGAAGGTTCCAGCCGACAAGGTAATCGGCGTTGCATTGTTAGTGGCGGTCATGGTGCTGGACAGAGTGTTGGCGCTGTTGTTGGAGATGGTGCCATAACCGTTAATGGCCTGATTGAACGTCCAGCCACCGTGGGTGTTATTCGAAGTTATGGTCCCCCCGGCCAGGGTCAGGCTGCCGGGGCCGTTAATGATAAATGGATGCGATCCACTGGCGGTCGTGGTTTGATTTCGAAGAGTCCCCTCGATGGTGATTATCTTGCTGTTGTAGATGCCACCCAACATCTGCAGTATGCCGGTGGTAGCACCTATGTCCAAGCCGGTTGCCCCGGCAGTGCTGTCGATGAACAGGGCGTAGTTCAAGTCACCACTGGGACCTATCCCGGTGCCGCCCACTGATGCCGTGGTGGTGAGGCTGACGGGGTTACTGGTGGCGACATTAATCGTGGCCTGGTCCGTGGTGGCATTCGGAAACGTGCCCCCGCTCCAGTTTGTGCTCAGGTTCCAGGCGCTCGACGTGGCGCCGGTCCAGGTGTAGACGGTGGCCGAAGCGCTCAGCGGAACCAGCAACGGCAAGAGCAACACGAGCGACAGCACAACAAGGGTCTTTCCAAAGCGCCCGTTCGCTTTCCAGTTTTGCATCATGTCCGCATCCTCCCTTGTGAAGTTGACGTTGACGACAATTACTGTCCCGGACCGGCTGCCGACCGGTTCGGGCGATTGACGTGCTGCGGGTTCAGCCTCCCAACGACGCCTGCAACCGCAACGACTTCGCGGTCTCGACCTCCTTTCCTGTTCTTCTCCGGCTCACCCGGTTCTTGCGGCGACGACGGAAGGGGTCGCGATCCCCTCGATCGCCGCCGCACGAATGTCAAACGCTTCATACCGGCCATATGTATAGCGTACGCCCTCCGGAGCTGTCTATCGGGGCCTTCCGCAAAACGACGCGAAAAAGACCCTGAGCGGGCACTAAGGAAGAACCGGAGTGCCTTAGCACAAAACCAACGAGACCTCGCGGAGGACACGTCCTTCGCCGGATTTCAGCCCTTTTAGGCCCTGTCGGCGATAGGCCGCGAAACGCGATATCGTCGGCTCGCCAAACGATTCAACGCGGAGTCCAAAAGCATTCGCGCCGCTTCGGACCACGCCATACGGCCATCTTCACATATCCAGTCGTGCATTATTGAGGTTTTCCCCGCCGCGCATTAATGAACGCCCCGATTGCGGAAGCCCGCCGCTTGGACGTAGGCTTGGGAAGATGCGCGCGACCCCGGCGGGCATACGCCGGCGCCGCGGAACACGCAACTCTCGCCTATTTGGAGGAGCAAAGAGATGAACCGGACTTTGTCATGGCTCGTCATCGCGACCGCGGCGGCCCTCGCGGCCGCGGGGCCCGCGAGCGCGGGCTCGATCGTCTTCACGGCCTCGACGCCCGTCAGATACACCGGATGGACCGATACGCTGACCGTCCCGAAGTTCGACGGCGCGCTGGGGACGCTGACAAGCGCGGCCATCGACTTCACGGCCTGGAGCTGGTACACGGTCAAGGTCGAGAACCTGTCGGGAGGGCCCGACTGCATCACGGCTTACGTGGGGGCGACCGTGAAACTCGGCGGGCCCGCGCCAGCCGGCGTGTCCCTGGCGTCATTGACCTCCGACGCCGTCGGCGGGTTCGACGGAACGGTGGATTTCCTCGGCGCCTCGGGCCGGACCCACGCGAACGTCGCGGATTCGGCGGACAATGCACTGACCCTGACGGCCCCGGCCGACCTGGCGGCGTTCGAGGGCGCGGGCAACATCCTTCTGCCGGTGAAGGCGACGGACGCGTCGTGGTGGCGGGACGACACCGGAAACATAGTCGTGTCCCTCTCAACCACCGCTTCGGCCGGCGTCCAGGTGACCTATACGTACGCCCCCGTGCCCGAGCCCGCGACGATGCTGCTGGTGGTGTCCGGCGCGATGGGCGCGATGGGCCGGCTCCGCCGGAGAGGATTGAGGTGATCCCCCGGGGGCTACTTCAACGCATCGTGGGCTTTCTTCAACTCGGAGGGAACGTCGATCTTCTGCGGGCACTTCTCGACGCAGGCGCCACAGTTCGTGCAGTGGGAGCCGTCCTTCCACTGGTCGTAAGGCCAGTCGACGGAGAAAAGCTTGTAGTCGCGCCTCGCCCCCTCGACGGCGCCATAGACGCGGGCGGTGTTGGCGAGGCGGAAGACCTCGGAGATACCGATGCCCTGGGGGCAGGGCATGCAATAGCGGCAGCCGGTGCAGAGCTTGCCGGATTCGATCTCGAGTTTCGCGAGCCCCTCGTCGGCGGCCTTGCGCTCGGCGGCGGTGAACGGGCGGAATCGCTCGGCGATGCGCTGGTCCTTCGCGATCTCTTCGGGCGTCAGCATTCCGGAGATCGCGCAGGTGACGCTCGGATTGGAGAGGACGAACCGGAACGCAGCCTCCTCGGTAGACTCGACGCCTTCGCCCATGACGGTGCGCACAAGCGGCGAATCGCAGGCGAGGATGCCGCCCTTGAGGGGGCTCATGACGACGACGCCCACGCCCAGCCGCCCGGCCTCGGCGATGACGCCCTCGTTCGCGCGGTCGAGCAGGTTATACTGGAGCGTGATCGCCTCGAACTCGCCCGTCGCGAGAAGCTTGATCATGTTCTCCGGCTTGTCGTGGCAGGTGAGGCCGAGGTGGCGGATGAGGCCCTCGGACATCGCCTTGCGGATGCCTTCGAGCGTGCCGCCGGGCTTCGTCGAGACCTCGGTGAACTCTCTCCACGTGAGGCCCCACATCTGGTAGAAGTCGAGATACCCGACGTCGAGGCGCTTCAGGCTCTCGTCGATGCGCTTTCGAACCTCCGAGGCGGTCGGGTTATTGCGCCCGGAGCACTTGGTGGAAAGGCAGATATCCTCGCGCGGGATGCCCTTAATCCCCAGACCGATCTTCGTCTCGTTGGTCCAGGAGCAATAGGTATTCCCCGCGTCGATGTAGGTGAACCCGGCGAGCATGGCCTCGTGAACGATGGAAGCCCAGTGGGCGACATCGTCCCCGTGCATGCGCATGGAGCCGAAGCCGATGACGGGAAGCTCGACGTTCGATCTGCCGCAGCGGCGGGTTTGCATGGGGGCCTCTCGGCTTTGGGAAGACTGAATCCGCAGGCAACGATGGCTGCGGGGTGAAGAAGCGAAGAAGCAAAAAAGCAAAAGCGGACATCCGCAGATTACCGCAGATTTGCGCAGATTCAAGAGAAGATGAGGCAAAAAGAAAAAGGAAGGAAACTTGGTGTCAAAAGAAGAAGAAAGAAGCGGGTAAGCAGGGCGCGATTACGGACCATCTTGGGGCGCGGGCTCCGGCGAGGGAGGCGGTTGGGTGAAGACCATTCGCTTAAACCCGAGCGAAGGGGCGCCGAAGTTCAGGAGAAGACCGATCTCCTGCTTTGAGGCTCTCAGGTAGTGGAGCAGTTGCGCTTCCTCGATGCCACCGAGCCGCTGAAGCGCCTTGATCTCGACAACGAGCGAACCGAAGCACAGAAAATCGCACTTGTACTTCGCCGTGAGCAGGCGGCCCCTGTAATAGATCGGGAGCGCGGCTTCCCGTTGAAAAGGAATTCCGCGCTCCGTCATCTCTGCTTCCAGCGCGTCGCCGTAGACCGCTTCGAGAAAC
Organism: Planctomycetota bacterium; assembly: GCA_037439485.1. Lineage (GTDB taxonomy): Bacteria > Planctomycetota > DG-23 > DATKVD01 > DATKVD01 > JBBIVY01. Next base: position 12,063 of record JBBIVY010000046.1, read on the forward strand.
CCGTACCCAAGTTCCCGATGCACCGCCATCGCCGCGCCGATCACGGCATGCGTCCTCGGGTCCCTCTCTCCCGACTCGCCCATGGCGCGCCTCTTCTTCTTCCCTCTCACCGATTCCCGCTTCTGTAATCTGCGCTAATCTACGGTAATCTGCGGATATTTCTGTTTCTTCTGCTTCTTCTTCATCTTGCCGCTTCTTCTTTCACCAGCGGAAAGAGCTTCGTCCGCAGGTAGTCGTCCAGTTCCCGCTTGGTCTTGTCCGTGGCGAGGCCCAGCCCGACGAGCGAGTCGATGCCCGAGATGATGTGGGCGTCGCGGGTGAACCGCCAGCGAAGGTCGGCGCGGTAATCGACGGCGATGACGATGCCGGTCCACTTGAGCGTGAACTTGGCGAGGACGCCGTCGCCGTCGGGCTCGACGGTGATGTCTGTAACGCGCGTGTTCTTGCCCACGGCCGTCAGGATCGCGCGGATCTTCTCGCCTATTTCGTCGCTCAGGACGTGCCTCACGGCGATCTCGGCCTTGATCTGCCAGGCCGTCCGATCCGCCGCGCCGGCCGGGACCGTCCACAGGCACGCCGCCGCGATGCATCCCGCCAGTAGCGCGAGTCTCATGGGTTTGCTCCTTTCCCGAATCCCCCTACAGGGACTCGACCCGCTTCACCGCGCGGTAGATGCCCGTGATCTCGTCGCGCCTGTAAAGCTGCGGCTGGTACGCCGAATTCAGCGCCACGAGCTTCACCTGGCCTTCCTCGAAATAGACCTGCTTGAACGTCGACTTGTTCTCGCCCTTAAGGCCGAGACGGATGAAGCAGAAGTCCCCGCTCGTCACCGTGGCCGCCGGCGAAATGACGAGGACGTCGCCCTCCCAGAACCGCGGGGCCATCGAGTCGCCGCAGACCGTAACGGCGAAGGCCAGCGGGTCGGCAACGTCGGGAACCATAACGTACTCGTCCGCGACGCCGACGGGATAGTCGAGGTCCGTCATGTCGACCGGGTATCCCGCGGCCACCTTGTTGATCAGCGGAATGTGCCGCAGCACCACCTTGCCTTCCGACGCGGCGATGCGCCCCTTGACATAGACCCGCTCGACGTCCATCTCCTCGCGCACGTCCGGGGGGGTCTTGATGTAATGCGCCAGCTTCACCAGCGTCTTCGGCTCGATGCCGAGAGCCTTCTCCATGCGCATCGCCACTTCATCCGAGGGCGGCGGACGCTTCCCCACCTCCAGCAGGCAGATGTAGGAGCCCGTGACGCCGCTCTTCTCAGCGAGGTCCAGTTGCTTGAGGCCTGCCTTCAGCCGGTACTGCTTCAGCACCTTCGCGAACTCATACATCATGGTAATCGCTCCCCAAAAAGGTAAGCCGCACCATTGTCCCGGCGCGCGCCCAACGCGAGCCGCGCTATTTCCCGAACACCCTAATCCCCTCGACGAAGAGGCCCTATCCGTTCTTGGCCCAAGGCCTGAAAGAGGCCCGGAAAGGCAACGACATTCGTCAAGAGCTACACGTTAGTATACGCCATGGTAACTAACAGGTCACGGCTATTTTGACATTTCTGAGGCGCATTCCGTAAGTCCTTACACATCAAGGGAATAAAACCCGAAAAAAATAGTTGACGGACGCGTTAGTCGTGATATGATTGGGCCGGTATTAGACAAGCGGCTTCCGTGTAGTGCCAAACGCGTTCGTTGGGGAGGCCTGGATCGTAAGGATGGGAGGAGCGAGAAATGGGCATGGGAGAGAGGGTGAGGCAGTTGCGGAAGGCAAGGAGGCTGACGCAGCGACGTCTGGCCAAGAGGGCGGGGATGGCGCCCGAGCAGTTGAACCGGTACGAGTTGGAGCGCGTGCTTCCGTCGGCGGCCACCGCCGCGAGGCTGGCGCTGGCGCTGCACGTGGCGCTGAGCGACCTTCTGGTCGAGCCGCTTCCCGCGCCACGGGGTGAGAAATAGGGAGGCGCCCCATGAACCGCTGGACGAAGGCGCGCGAGGAGGACATCGCCGCGGACTATGCGCGCTGGCTGGAAGACGGCCGCCTCCGGGCGCAGTTGGCCGCCGCTGCCGGGAGGATATTCCGCGAGCGAGGGCCCGCGATGCACGGACGGATGCGTCTCGACCTTGAGGAGTTCCTCGGCGAGCGATCGGATGCGGAGCTGGCGCAATTCGTCTCGCTCAACGACGACCCGCGCGACGACGCGGAGTACGTGGCCTCGCTCGACGCCGACGCGCAAAGACGACTCGGGGATTAGCCGGTACAGGAAACCGCCATGGGGCCTGAAACGCCTGTTTTCAAGGCATATTCAGCGAACGGGCTTGTTCACCACGAGGACGCTGCCGTCCTTGCCGACGAGCACCGCGGCGGCGGTCTCCGGGATCTGCGGGAACTCGCTCGTGAAGACGTCGAGGTTCTCGCCGTCCCAGCCCATCCACGTGACGCGGTTGAGGTCGGTTTCAAGACCGGACTGCATCGTGCTCGATTGGGCGACCGGCAGCAGACGGCCACCGTCGAAGAGGAACGTCCGCCAGACGCGGTAGTCCCAGGCGATCCAGGCGAGATTCGTCACGTCGGGGACCGCAGGCTGAAACAGGTTGCTGTCGGAGGAATGGAGCTGAAGGTCGTAGGCCTCGCTCTTGTAGCCGAACCAGTGGACCAGCGGATGCCGGTCGTGGCCGTGAAGGTTGCGGAGGACCTGGCGATTGGCCAGGCGCAGCGTGGTGACGTCGTCGTCGAGGAACATCTCGAACGAGCCGGCGGGAATCTGGAACCACTCGTCCTCGGCCGGCCCCGCCTCGGGTCCGTCGAAGAAATCGTCGGTCAGTTCGAGCACCTGGCCCGAGCGAACCGTGACCTCGCGGATGCCGGTGCCGATCAGGCCCAGCACGCGAACCCAGTGATTGATACTGCGTTCAATGTCAGAACGAGGGGTCATCTCAACTCCCAAGTGCCGGTTCATTTCGACCGGTTTGCCAGAAACCCCGGCCAAAGGTGCAGTACGCCCCCTCACGTAGAGCTTAGTTCTGCCTGCGAATCAGCCCCCCGGCTGGACAGAACTATAGAGGAACCGTGTCTTCCTCTACCGTCTCCTAGTCGCAAAGGGCGTGCCGAAAAGAGGACTACTCTTGGGGCTATTTTGCAATTTCGCCATAACTCGTGTATTACCAAGGCGTTGCGTCGACACGGCTCGGGCATTATATCGCTAAATCCAGGGTTACATCGATGGTGCCATGTTGCGCCGGGGCGAGGCGGATATCACGGCTTCCTGACGCAACACCGTAAGTCGTGTGCAGACAACGCTTTACGTCGTCAGAAAAAGCGTTTGAGCGGGCCTTCCGTCTGTTCAGAAAAAACAACACCGGCCTGTATCCGGGGCAGACCGGGCATTAGGGGTGCATCAAAACGGTGCAAGCTCCATAACTTTATGGCTGAAGTTGTAGCCGCCAAGTGGCATCTTGGGGCTGAAAGGGCGATTTGACTGCGGGAAAGGGGGTGCATGTGACGATTCCTTCGAATAGGAAAACGACCCTCTTGGGGAGGTCCGGGGGGCTGCCTCTTGACGACGCGCTGCGGATGACGAAGGCCATCGGCTGGCGGCGATGGGGCATGTTGGTGCTCTACTACCGCGCGGGGCTGAGTCAGAACCAGATTGCGCGGGTCTTCGGGGTGCGTCGGCAGATGATCTCCTTCGAACTTCGCCGCGCCTTCGAGGTCGTGCGACGGCGCATGTCGCTGGAGCGCACGGAGGAGAGGGAGTGCCGCCGGAGGAAACCGCGGACGGGGGAGTGGCATCCTTAACGTTAAGAGATTGACACCGGCAACCGCCGGGAGTTACAATTCACCGAGCGATTGAATCCAACCATAGGAGGTCTTTTCGTGCGAATCACGACCGCCCTGGCCGCCTTGCTCGTCCTGTCGGCTTTCGGCTGCACCAGCATGTCGTCCGCGCCGCCGGCGCCCGTCGTCGCGGGGCCGGTGACGGAGATGGTGCCGCTCAAGGTATGGTTTGACGAGCAGTTCCCGGACGCCGACGGCGCCAAGCGCGTGGTGCTCTGCCAGTTGAACGACGAGCGCGCGCACAAGAACTACCTCGGCGAAGGGCCGGTGGCCGGCGATCCGACGATGGTGGCGAAGTACGTGACGGAAGACGACCCGACGCTGGTGATGCCGCGCGTGCTGGCAAGGGAGCTGAAGTCGGTGAACCTGAACGTGGCGCTGGCCGAGCGCCTGGGCGACCCGATCGGCGGGACGCCCGTGCGCGACCTGATCGCCCGCTATAACGGCGACTACGTGATCGCCGGGCGCATCGAGGAGCTGACGGTTCGCGCCCGCGCCGGCGAAGGACAGCCGGTGCTGGTCGTCGCCTCGGCCCGGCTCGATATCTACAACAAGGACGGCGAGCTGCGGATGTATTATCCCGCCAAGTTCACCGACGCCGCGTTCCTGGGCGAGAAGGCCGGCGACCCCGAGGAGATGAGCCGCGTGCTCAACAAGGCCGTGTTCAAGATGTTCGATTCGGCCATGGACGACGCCTACTTCCTCAAGGCCCTCGACCTCGACAACCAGGCCGTAAGGACGATCCGCGCCGCGAAGCCCCTTTGCCCGCAGGGCCCTCCCGCCGGCGCGAAGCCCGCGTCGCCGAAGCCGGACGAAGTCAAGCCGCTCGATACCACGCCCGCGCCCGCTCCGGTGCCGCCCGCGGAGAAGACCGAGGCCAACAAAAAGGCCATGGACCTCGAAGCCGCCGTGAGAACGACCTCGAAGTGACCGCTTCCGAGATGCGCCGCAATTGAACCCATGCCGTCCCGATGCGCTCGGGACGGCATTCTTCTTCCCAAGCCGCCAATCTTTTTTCCTCCGCGTCTCCGCGGTGAGCTTTCGTCCGCTTCTTGATTCCTCCCGGCATATCCGTAATAATGGCTATCGCGGCGGAGGGATCGCGGGGGCTGCGAGGGGGGACGCGGCATGACCGGGGAGGCGGAGACTCGGCTCCAGTCGTTGAAGCGGCGGCTGCCGGCGTGGATGGCCGTCGCCGGCCTGGCGGGGTTATGCGCGGCCGTCTTCATGCCGCTCGGACGCGAGATCGGCACGCCGGCAGGCTTCTTCCAAGACCCCGACCGCTTCTACAATAACGCCAAGTGGACCCTCCTGACGCCGTTCCTGCTGGCCTTCATCATCGGCTCCCTGCGCCTCTCGACGGCGATCTTCCGCCGTAACTCCGTCGTCGCCTGCGGCTGGCTGGCGGCCGGAATCGGCTTCCTCGTCTTCATGACGATGGACCTCTGCCTCTGGAGCACCCTCTGCCGCGAGCTGAACATGTCCCGCGGCGGCATGTCCATGATGCTTCCGGTGATGGCCGTCGTGCTCGTCACCACCGGCGCCCCCACCCTCGCCTGCGCCTCGCTCTCGGCCGCGCCCCCCCGCGTCCGTCTCGCCGCGGCCGGAGCCATCGTCGGCATCTGGAGCGCCTGTGTGCTCGCGCTGATCCTGCTCCAGGAGGGCATCCGCTTCTTCGATCATTCCGAGGCCGGCCTCGCCGGCATCTACTTCGCCGTCCTCTCCGCCTTTCTCCTTGCCGCCGGCGGCGTATGGGAGACCGTCCGGATCTGGCGCCGGGGCGA
>JBBIVY010000046.1:17774-26564 GCA_037439485.1 Planctomycetota bacterium
TCCTCTGGCGCGCGGAGAAAACACCATGACCGCACCGGCCGCGTCAGGATGGATGGCGGTTCGGCCGCGCTTGGCGACGTGGCTCGCGATGGTCGGCATCGCCGGCCTTTCGGTCGCAATCTTCATGGACCAAGGGGCTTCCATCGGCGTGCCGTGGAACTTCTTCGATCCTCCCGACCTTCATTTTCGGAACGGGCTCTGGACAGCCCTGCTCCCGTTTCTCTTCGCGGTGGTCCTGCTTCTCGTCCGCACGGCGGTAAGAGCGGTCGACCGGGCTTCATTCTCGGTGGCTTCCGGGTGGACGGTTGCGGCGGTCTTCTTAGTCCTCTTCATCGTGGCAGACCTGGCCGTCTGGCGGAGGACATACCCGTTTCTTCGGTTCTGGTCCCGCGCGGACCTTGCGTTGTTGCTCTTCTTCGGTAACGCGGGGCTCATGGGTCTCGCGACGCTTTCTCTGGCGGCGCTCTGCGCGGTCCCGGCCCAAACCCGGCTCGCGGCGGCGGGAACTATTGCGGGATTCTGGGGCGCCTATTTCTTCGGAGTCCTGATCTACGCAGACAACACCCGTCCCGGCCTGGCAGATATCTTCCTCCGCGGGATGGCGGCATACCAGGGACATGGGCCAAGCCGGGCGCCCCTGGGGCTCTACGTCTCTTTCGTCTCCAGCGCGCTCCTCGCATCCGGCGGAACATGGGAGACCCTCCGCCTCTGGCGCGCCGAAGAAGACGAGACGCCGCGGGTCCGGCCGACGTTTCTCCGGTTTGCGGCCTGGCTCTCGCTCGTCGGCATGGTGGGCCTGTTCATCGTCCTGTGTCCGCTGCTCAACGAAACAGCCCGCCGGGGGGACATGGGCCTCGAAGGCGCGCAGTGGGTCCTGCTGACGCCATGGCTCTTCGCCGTCTTCCTTCTCTTCATCCGCTTCACGGGCCTTTGGGTCCCCGAAACCGCCGCGGGACAGGCGGCCGTCGGCGCCTGCCTCGTCCTCTTTGTCCTCATGGATGTTGATACGTTGCTGAATTCCTATCCCTGGGTTGACGGCTTCTTCCGCCACCTGGGGCCGGGAAGGATGGCATGGGCGGTCATCGGACTCATGCTCGCCGCGACACTCGCAACCGCGGCGCTGTGGGCGGCCCCGGCCCGATTCCGCTTCGCCGCCTGCGAGGTCGTCGTCGGAATCTGGAGCGCGTGCCTCCTCGCCTGCTCGATGATCTTCCTGACGCACGGGGATTTCTCGAAGTCCGTAATCGACCGCCTCGCCCCGCTCCGCAACTCCCTCCTCCCGGCCGTGCTTGTGACCGCCGGCGGAATCTGGCAGATCATTCTTCTCCGGCGCAGCGACGCATCAGCGGAGGGCACGCAATGACCGGGCCTGCGAGCATCCCGGCTTCACCGATGCGCCGGCGCGCGGCGGGTTGGGTCGCGGTACTCGGAGCGGTCGGACTCTGCGTGGCGGCGTTCCTGCCGCATGGCGAGCCGATCCACGCCCCCGTGACGTTCCTCGTGAACCCGACGCCCTACGTCGCGTTCAATGGGTGGATACTCCTCGTGCCGTTCCCGCTCGCGCTGATTCTCATCGCGCTGCGCGCCGTCGCCGGCTCCGTCCGGTCGCGGGGCATGATCGCCTTCGTGGGATGGGCGGCTGTCGGCAGTTACCTTCTCGGTCTCATGGCGATGGCCCTCGGCCTAGGGCAGGGCCTCTGCGGAAATGACGGGCTCTCTTGGAGCATGGGGGAAAAAGTCTTCAACGTGACGCTGCTGGTCCTCCTGGGCGCGGCCACCCTTGCCGTGGCGACGCTTGCGGCGGCGCCGGGGCGAGTGCGCCTCGTCGCGTGCGGCGGAATCCTGGGCATCGTCGGCACCGGGCTCTTCGGGTACATGGCTTGGTCCCATGCCCGTGACGCTTTCCTGTTTTCGCGCAGTTCCCCCGATTCCTACGGGCTCTTCGTCTCGCTCGCCTCGTGCCTGCTCATGGCGACCGGGGGCGCGTGGGAGACGATTCTCCTCTGGCGCACGGGCAATCTCTCCGATTCGGCCCTGTCCTCGATTCCGCCGGAGGCCCTGCCGTCGAAGAAGGTGCGCGTCGCATGCTGGACGGCGACCGCCGGGATGCTCGGCCTTTCCGTTGCGGCGTTCATGGACAACTGGGAAGACAGATCACCGATAGTAGATTTCACCCGTTGCTCGTGGGGGGGCTCGGACTGGATCCTGTTTACCCCGTTCTTCATGGCGGCGCTCCTTCTCGCGATACGCTTCGGGCCGGCGACCCTCCGGCGGAGCTCCCCCTTCGCCGCGGCGCGGGTCACGGGAGACTGGGCGGCGGCCGGGGGCTCCTTCATCGTCTACACCGCCGCCGGCCTGGCGCTGTGGCATGAGATCGCGGGGGATCGCTCCTTCTTCTCCCAACTCGGCACACGCGAAGTGATGTTCGTCGTGCTGCTGGCGATGATGGCCGCATCGGCAATCGCCGCCGCATGTCTCGTGGCCGTTCCGGCGCGGGCCCGCCTCGCCGCCGCGAGCGCCCTCGCCGGGGTTTACTGCCTCTGTTTCATGGGTTTCACCTGCTACCTCCTCAGCACCCGGATGTCCGCGGGGCTGATTCTCTCTCTTGTCTCCAGCGGGCTCTTCGCCGTCGGCGGCATCCGCGAGACGATATTCCTCTGGCGCGACGACGAGCCGGAAGGGACGCCCCGATGACCGAGCCGGCAAAATCCCCGTGCCTCTCGAACCGCTTCCGCTTCGCGCGGTACGCGACGTTCGCCGGAATGGCGGTGCTCATCTGCGCGGGGGCTATGCCGTGGGAAGACAGGACGTCCCCCAGCAGCCCCGCAGGGCTGCTGTTGAGCGAGGACGGGCCTCATCGGTTGTTGACGGAAGGCATGTGGGTGCTTCTGTCACCCTATATGCTCGCGCTGTTCCTGCTGCCGCTTTGGCTTCTCCGGTGGACCTTTCGGCGCGAGGGTGCCCATGCCGCGCTCGGGTGGGTCGCCTGCCTCGGGTGCTTTGTTCTCTTCCTCGGCATCGACCTCGTGGCGTGGAAGATCCTTTCGCCTGAGTTGTCCCACGTGATTCGCAAGTCGTGGTGGAGGGACCGGGAGAACATCCTCTTCATGGGCTGTCTCGCCCTGACGTCGGCCGCGACGCTGGGCTCTCTGTCGGCCTGCGCGGCCCCGGCACGGCTTCGCGTCTCGGCGTGCGTCGCGATCGCCGGGGCGTGGAGCCTCTGCTTCTTCGTCGGGGGGCTGATGGCGATGGCACACTTCAGCTACGGCTTCTGGATTTCGCTCGCCGCCTCCGCGGTCATGGCCGCCGGGGGAATCACCGAGACCCTCCTGCTCTGGCGGCACGGACGAGTCGAAGGAGGCTCGCGATGACGCAGCCGACGCTTTCGAAACGATTCATGGCTTCGGCGAAACGGACGTGGCGGCCCGCGGCGCTCGTGGTGATCGGGTTTGTCCTCTACGTCGTGGCCGCCTTGCTGCCGAAGGGGCGCGAGGAGGACATGCTGTCGGTGTTCTACTTCGCGCTGGGGCTTCCCATCCCGGGATTCCCGGAGTGGGACGCCGGGCTTGCGGGCGGGGCCTACGCGATCACGGCGTTCGCCTTCCTCTTCTGGAGCATCGGCCGGTTCGTCAGGAGCGACCGCGCGCTCGGCGCGCTCGGGTGGGTCTCGTCGATCGGGTGCTTCGTCGTGTTCATGCTCGTCGACGTCCGGCTCTGGACGGAACACGCCTCCCAGGCCGCGGCCCAGTTCCGCCCCGACGGGCCCGCCCTCCCCGTCCTGCTCTTCGCCGTGATCTCGGGCGCCGCGACGCTGGCCATGCTTTCGCTCTTCGCGGCCCCCGCGCGGATCCGCCTCGGCGCATGCATGGGCCTCGCGGGCGCATGGAGCCTGCTCCTCTTCGCCGCCGCCCCCGTCATGTTCGAGCAACGCCATTCCGACGACGGCTTCACGCTCTTCGTCCTCGCCGCCACCCTCGTCGCCGGCGCCCTCATCACCTTCGGCTCCGGCATCGAGACGCTCCGCCTCTGGCGGCACCCCGAGTCGGAAAAGGAGACGCCGTGATGAGCGAACTTGACGCGGCGCCTGCGCCGTCGAAGAAACTGCTCGTCGCGCGGCTGATGGCGCTGGGGGGAATCGTCGGCCTCGGCATCGCGGCGTTCTTTCCGCTGGGGACGGGCGACTCGTCGCCTACCGCGGCGGCGCTGCTGACGAACATCGAGACCTACGCGGAGTCGGGCCGAGGCAGCGGGCAATGGGCGCTCGTCATGGCGTTCGTCTTCCCGCCGATCCTGCTGGTCTTCTGGGGAACCGGGCTCCTGGTGCGAAACCGGATCGTCCGCTCGATCCTGGGATGGATCGCCTGCCTCGTCTCCTTCGGCATCCTGCTGGCGGTCGCCCTCGAGATCTGGAAGGTCGCCGGGCACGCGTTGCTGACGCGGACCTCTTTCCGGCACGAGCCGCTCATGGCCTTCGTCCTCGCGTGGCTCGCGGTCACCGCCGCCGCAACGCTGGCCTGCCTTTCGCTCTGCGCCGCGCCCGTCCGCCTGCGTCTCGCCGGCTGCGTCGGCGCCGTCGGCCTCTGGTGCGCCGTCTACTTCCTCCTCTTCCTGGCCGCCGTCATGCTCCTCGGCGGCGGCTCCGACCTCGGCGTCTGGCTCATCCTGCCCGCCGTCTCCAGCCTCCTCATCGCCCTCGGCGGCACGATGGAGACGTTCCTCCTCTGGCGGCGATCCGAGAGTTGAGCGTCCCTGACTTCCCCCCTCCCCCCGGTATTCTTGCCCCCGAAAACGGTGCCAGGCACCGCTTTTCAATTGGCTCCAGCAACACCTCCCCAAACGCCCCCCCCCAATCCGGCCCCAAGCCCCGCTGTCCCCCAAACAAAGGTGACAGGTACATTTAGAGCCCTTGCAACGTGACCGCGCTTGACTTTGCGGCCTTTCAGACCCCCTCGGTGAAAAAACAAATGATGCTGGAGACTCGTGCCGCAGCCTCCAGCATCATCCATCTGAGCCAGCGAGGATGGTCAGACCGCTCGATTCTCAATTGCGAACCTTTACGCGAGCATCCGGCTGAATGAAACAGGGATCTCCCGCGTACGCTCCGTGGTGTGCGCACGATCCATACTTCCAGCAACTGCTGCCATTGCAGCGCACGTCGTCATGCCCGCAGCCACCGCGGCTCGCATTGCATCCCATCTTTAGATTCCAATTCAGCATTGGATTGCCTACCGACCAAGTCCACATAGAGACATACACTATATGCGGAGCACCTGCAACATCGCTTGATTTCAACATATTGTTGAAATCGGGTGGATTGCCTTGAGCACTGTAGACTGCGCCTACTATGGTGCCCCGATAGACGCTCATGATCCCTCTGCGTTTGGAATAGGGAGTCCCCCTCTTTCCCCACGGAACCATATAGTTGAACGTCTCCGCGGTCGCGTTGCTAAATGACCATGTGTGACTCACCGTATCAGTTGCGCTAATGCCCGCATCGATTGAACCGAGTTTGTCGAGCCCAATACTGACGCTGAAACTCGAGCTAAATGACTGTTCTCTCGTCTTTGAATATGTCTCCTCACTCGTATAAGTAAATGACCCGCAGTCATCATTAGGAAGGCAACGCTGGTCATGCTCCGTCCAGAACTTCGATTCCAGAGCCGGGAAGTCATACCCCGTGAGCGTCCTCGTCTGAAATGGCACGTCTGGCGAATACCATTCTGCGTGATCTTTCTCCACGTTGTAAGTGTAATACGCGTAGTAGTAACCCACAGCATCTTCGATCGTATCCACAAACTCCGCTCCGACACCAAAACCATACCAATCCTCAGATTCATGATATCCATAGGCCTTATAAACTGTTGCAGCAGTCACCTGAGATACCGTAAAGAGACAAGATACGCAGACTGTCACCCCAATGAGGAGCAATACACTCTTTCTATATTTCGCGTCCATGTGGCCCTCCCTTCTTCCTTCATTGACAAGTAGTTGATCCATTGAGTTACGCCCTTGGCATGCACGAAGTGCGCTCTCTTCGCTATTGGTCTCCTTTCCGAATTTGATCCCGAGGCGGATCTGTTCGCTCGGAGTCCTCCAAGACGGGTGGGTCAACCTCGATCTCCCCCAGAGACACTCGCTGATTCTCGCCCAATCGGATCTCGCGAATGGTCTTCCTGGCGGATAGAAAAGGCGCCATGCTCAGGCCGACCTTATATGTCCCCGGCGGCAGATCAAGCTGACATTTCTTGCCAATTCCGGCAATAGCGAAGAAAGCCTTGTGATCATTCTCGAATACTATGCGATACCTATGCCTTTCTATGAGCTTCTGCATCACTTCTGAACTGTGGCCGGCCATCAGGTGAAAGGTCCATTCAACGCTGGCTAGGCCCGCAGGCCGCAACAACTCCTCAAGACCATCCGCTTCAATTGTTGTCTTCTGCCCCTTCTGTACGGATGGAGCCAGGACCACGCCTTTGAGCACGTTGTGCGCCCGATCCGGGGTAGAAACCAGGAACACGTGTCCTGGCGCGCTTGGCAGCACTTTCAGCAAACAGGAACCCTTCGCAGGAACAAATGGCCCCGCGATCTTGAGGCCATCGTCATTTGAGAAGAAACTCAAACTCGGCTGGATTTGTCGTGTTGCAAGAAGACCGCTGGCGAGAGGGCCGAGTTTGACCTCGATGTCACCCAAGTCCGCATCCTCAGGAACCTTGAACGTGAGATCCGCTACTCGTCGAGCACCTTCCTTCTTGAAGTCCACGGCCCTCTCGCAAGATAATCCGGGATTGTCGGGACGAAGGAGGTAGCAGACAAGCATGGCCTTATCGGAGATTCCCAAAGCACCCAACGCGCTGTCCGCCTGAAACTCGAAGGCTCCGCGCGCGTTCGTTGCAGTTTCTGCGACAATCGCGTTTCCGGGCCCCTCTCCCAAGATGCCTATCCTCAGGAACAATGATACTCCCTCCATGGGGCGCCCTGCCATGTTCTGCACTTGGCCCCTGATGATAAGCATGCCTCCACGCTTAAATGTAAGGGCTAACGGTTGCCTTCCCCGCTCGGGCTCAGTCAGCCTAGGCGTGCTGTCACAGGTCGCAGGAGCGCTTGGTATGAGGCCCGGCATGGCATCACTGCATACCTTGTATCTTCCCCGTAGAAGGCAAGGCACGTCAAAGTTGCCCTTCTCGTCGGTAACGGTCGTGCCTGAAATGTTGGGACCATCGTTCTTCACGAGAACGGGCTCGACGATAATTGTCGCGCCCGCCAGGGGCTTTCCGTCATCCATAACCGCTTTCCCAGAGATGCTTCCATCCTCCCATTGAAGGCATAGTGGAGGCGGGGTGTCCTGTGCATTCATGCGAAAATAGCGCCTGAGAATAAGGTGCGTCTGCACTCCGCAGTTTCTCTGGACCTCGACGAGATACTTCCCTGGAACCAGAGGCCCAAGTATGAATCTTCCATCGGCCGCAGGCATGGCAGTGAGTTGGATTTGGACCACATTGCCAGGTTCATTTGGCTCGCTGAGACGCACAACCGTGACTTCACGGTCGACAGAGGGGCGGCCAAGCTCGTCCTGTACTATGCCACAGCTATAGCTCGGGTGCCCCCATGAGACACGTTCAAAATCCTGCAACATTACGGAACTCAACTTGTGAATTTCGTCCTCTGACAAGCTCTCATCAGAAAGCAGTTCCTTCGTATAACTGAGAATGACCGCAGCAGAAAGAATCGGGACCGGCCTGACCTTTGTCCGGCTCTTGGCAACCCCGGGGCTTACAGAAAATTCGCGCGTCTTCTCTTCAGCACCTCCATTCATGGGTGACAAGTGGGCAGACTTCCGAAGTGTGTTCGCCAAGTCCCTGTAAACAGCGAGGATGTTTAGTGCGTCATCCTTCGCAATCATGTCGAACGTCTCTGTCGCCTTTGCAGACTGTGAATCTAAGGCAAGAAAGAACCCTTTAAGGCAATAGCACCAAGCTGTAATCTCCGACGCGGGACGACCCGGCAAGTTCGTGCGCAAGAGAGCATCACAAACATATGGGGAGTTCTCGTTGGCAAGGACAGCCGCTGCGATTATTCCCGCTTTCGGCACAAACACATGGTCTGAATGCCTGAGGACCATCTCAAACGCCCTTCCAGCTTCAGGGTACCTGCCTGCCGAGAAAGCGTCGACCCCGTCCTTGGCTAACGCACTGGGTTGGGTCGCAGCAATGGCAGCAAGGTGCACCGAGGCGGCCAGATTCGCCATGCCTTTGATTTCATCTGACTCAGGAAACCGCTCCTGCAGAAAACTGAAATGCTGTTCCAGCCAAAGCAGGCGCGCAAGGTGCTCGCTAGCAGGCGTCCCGACTTCAATCCCTTCAAGACTTAGCAAGGAGACCGCCTTAATGTCATTCACATATGTTGTTAACAACCCGCCTTTGCGAAACGAGTTAGCGTCCGCAGATACCTTCTCTCTAAGGCGGTCAAGCTCTTGAAACACCGGCGAAGTCTCGGCGGCAAAGCCCCCCCCGCAAAATACAAGGACTCCGCAGAAAAACAGGCCGTAAACTCGCAGAAACCGCCCCCCCCCATGGATAGCCATCATGAAATGCTCCTAAAGAAAAGACGACATCACCATCACGTGCTCTATAGCGCGATCCGCATTGTTATTGTATTTATAATAGAATGCCTCTTTGTTGTCAAGGAAGAAACACATAACATAACATTCATCGCATAAAAACAGCACGCAGTGCGTGTTTTCTGAAGATGAGTCAATTAACGCGCATCGAAAACCGCGGAGATTTGCCAAAT
>JBBIVY010000047.1:0-23981 GCA_037439485.1 Planctomycetota bacterium
ACCTTCAACCCGCAACCGACATCGCGCCCCTCTATAGTACCCGCGGAGGCAAATCAATCTTTACTTGACTAAATGTCAAAAACCCCGTTTCCGCTTCACCAAGGCCGAAAAAGCCCCCAAAATCTTTCGCATTTTGCCAAAAAGATGTCCTATTATGAGTCAATCTGTCCTCTTCAATCGCTGCCTCAAAACCCTCGAAAACATACGAAATAAGCCAAATGGCGTTTCTTCTGTACGCCAATGCGCACGGTGTAGTCGGCCTCCATTTGGCAAATCTCCGCTGTTTTCGATGCGCGTTAATTGACTCCCTTTGTCCGTGTCGAGGGGATGGGGAAGAGTCTTATTGACGGGGAGGGCTGAATATGCTCTAATAGAGCCCGCAAGGGTTGGGCCGGAGCGCCTTCGGCGGCTCAAGCGGCTCGACGCGCGCCGGGGGCGGGACATCCTTAAGAGACTGTTTCAAAACCCATTCCGCACGCGGGTTTGTAGCTTAGGGCCTTGTGCCCGTGGGTGGCGGGGGGCCTTGTGACCCCCGCAGATAGACCGTTTGACGCCCCACAAGGGGGCTCATCCCCACGCCCGCGAGGGGCTAAGCTACATGAAACAGCGGTTTTGAAACAGCTTCTTAGCCGGATGGAGGCTTCTCAGCGCGGACCCTGATCACGCCTTCAAGCACACCTGCGCGGGCCGAGAAGACAGGTCTGCCCGTCGTCGAGTTCGGCCTCACGAACGCACTTCCCCGCGTGATTCCTTACGTGAAGCGAGTGGACGCATCAACGATGGATGACCCAACGCCCGGCGTCGCGGGCTGAAGGGGATGGCCATGAGGCAAATCGAGCCGAAGCTGCGGGTGGCGATCAGCACGTGTCTGTTGGGCAAGTGCGTCCGCTACGACGGCGGGCACAAGCTCGACCGCGTCATCATCGATGCGCTGGAGGACGTCGTCGAGTGGGTGGCGATCTGCCCGGAGACGGAGTGCGGATTGACCGTGCCGCGCGAGGCGATGCAGCTCGTGGGCGACGCGGGCGAGCCGCGCCTCGTGATGCGCAAGAGCCACGCGGACCAGACCGAGCGCCTGAGGGCGTGGGCCAGGAAGAAGATCGAGGAGATGTCGGCCTTGGGCCTCGCGGGCGTCATCTTCAAGGCCCGCTCGCCGAGCTGCGGAATGCACGTGGAAGTCCTCAAGGCCAACGGCAAGCCGCACGGCTACGCCCCCGGCCTCTTCGCGCAGATGTGCGTCGCGCGGTTCCCCGACCTCCCCGTCTCCGAGGACGACCCGCTCCACGACCCGCGCCGCCGCGAGGAGTTCCTCGCCCGCCTCAAAGCCGCCGCCGGCCGCCCGGCGAAGACCGCCTGAGCAATCCGCCCGATTCCCGGCAGTCTATGGCTTCTCCACGGCGGAATGATGGCGGTGACGTCCGGGATAGGGGGGCCTTCCGGCGACCGAGAAACAGCACCCTCACCCTGACCCTCTCCCGGAGGGAGAGGGGAGACACAGCACAGCCACCCGCAGCTTCCGCAATGCAAACGGCGCTCTACCACACGCTGTCACACCCTTGATGTCCTCTCGCGTCAGAACCGAGTTGAAAAGGCCGCGCGAGGCTGTCATAATAGGGCAGGCGAGATTCGTCCGAATCGGCGTTGAGCGGAGGGCCGTCATGGCACGAGAGAAGATCGTGATGATCGGCGCGGGGTCGGCGGTGTTCACTCGCGGGCTGGTCGCGGACATGATCCTCAGAAAATGGAACTGCGAACTGGCGCTCGTCGACGTGAGGCCCGAGTCGCTCACCGTCGCCGAGGGTCTCGTCAAGAAGATGATCGAGGCCAAGGGCGCCCCCGTCACCCTCACCGCCTCCACCGACCGGCGCGCCGTGTTGGAAGGCGCCACGGCGATCATCTGCACCGTGGGCGTCGGCGGCCGGCGGGCGTGGGAGCAGGACGTGATCATCCCGCGCAAGTACGGCATCTATCAGCCCGTCGGCGACACGGTCATGCCGGGCGGGGCCTCGCGGGCGCTGCGCATGATCCCCGCGATGGTGGACGTCGCCAAGGACGTCGTCGACGTCGCGCCCGACGCGCTTTTCTTCAACTACGGCAACCCGATGACCCCCGTCTGCCGCGCGGTGCGAAAGGCCACAGGCGCGCACATCGTCGGCCTCTGTCACGGCGTGCCGGGCGTGGCGCGTTACCTGGAGGCGGTGCTGGAGATCCCGCGCGGCGAGCTTGATTACACGGCGGTGGGGCTCAACCACCTCACGTGGTTCGTCGAGGCTCGGCACAAGGGCCGCGACATGATGCCGAAGCTCGCGGAGCTGGCCGCGACGTTCGTGCCGCACTGGGCGAAGGCCGAGGCGGAGCGGCAGACGCAGCCGGTGGGGCTCCTGCAGCGGCACCCGTTCTCGTGGCACCTGCTGCACCTCTTCGGGGCCTTCCCCGCGGTGCTCGACCGGCACGTCGTGGAGTTCTTCCCGCAGTTCTTCCGCGAGGGCCGCTACTACGGCCGCACGCTGGGGAAGGACGTCTTCAGCTTCGAGGAGACCGTCCGCGAGGGCGACCGCGTGTTCGAGCGGATGCGCGAGGACGCGACGAGCCGCGAGCCGCTGCGCGCGGATTACTTCGACCAGTTCGGCGGCGAACACGAGCAGGTGCTGGACATCATCGAGAGCCTTCGCACGGGCGACCGCAAGATCTACTCGGCGAACCTGCCCAACGAAGGCCAAGTGCCCAACCTGCCGAACGACGCCGTCATCGAATCGCCCGCCGCCGCGCTCACCGGACGGCTCGCGCCCGTCTCGCAGCCGCCGCTGCCGGCGGGAGTGGCCGGGGCGGTCGTCTCGCGCCTGGCGTGGGTGGAGGCCGTGGTCGAGGCCGCGCTCGAAGGCGACCGGCGCAAGTTCGTCCAGGGGCTCGTGCTCGAAGGCTCCGTCCCCTCGCTCGAAATCGCCGAGAAACTCGCCGCCGACCTCATCGCCGCGCAGGCGGAGTTCCTGCCGCAGTTCAAGGTCGCGAAGGCGTGACGTCGCAAAACCAAATGTTGTGTATACCTTCACCATTTGCCAAATAGAGGCCGACAAAAAGGGGCCTGGCCCCTTTTTCTGGAAACGCAAAGGGCCGCCCCGCGAAGGGAGGGCCCTTTGGCTTGTACCGACGGACGAAGCACGGCGCCGCTATTTCCCCAGCTTCTCGATCGCCTCGGCAATCTTGTGGCGCACGTCGAAGAGGACCTTGGGATCGCTCGTGTAGCTCAGATCCTTCTTGCAGAGCGAGTCGGGAAGCTCCAGCAGCTTGCGGGCCGCGTCGGCATCGGCGCCGGTTTTGCCTGCGAGGCGCTTCTTGAGGATCGCGAGGTACTCGTAATCCTCGAACCCGTCGCGCAGCGCCTCGAAGCGGATGGACGACAGCAGCGTGTTGTTCGGCCCGGGGTAGACGAGATAGCCGTCGCCGTTATAGTCGCCGAAGGAGTTGGCCACCCAGGCGCATTCGACCTCGTCGACGGACTTCTTGCCGCCCATGGGCTTCATGCAGTCGCCCCAGGAGGAGATGTCCCAGTACTCGAACCCCTCGATGCCCACCTTCCACGCCAGGTTTCCGATGATGCGCGCGTCCAGGGCCGGGTAATCGACGAAGAGGTTCGGATGCCCCGACGGCCAGCAGCAGACGCACCACCACGTGCGTCCGCCCTTGGCGAGGTGCGCGGGCGCCGCGCTTTGACTGTACTGCCCGATGTTCACGTCGATGACGTCGAAGAAGCCGTTGAGCGCCGCGACGCCGTTCGGATCGTTGAGGCACTGGAAGATGCGGATGTCCGACCCGACGGCCTTGGTCTGCCGGTAGTTCTCCTTGCAGGCCTCCCACATCGATTCCGGAGCCTCGTCGATGTTGTAGGCGACCGCGTCCTTCAGCCACCCCTTCCCCTTCAGGAACGCCGCGTAGGCGGTCATGAACTTCCTGAAATCGTCGCGGTACTGGGGCGAGTATTCATTCGGGAACCCGGCCTTGCCCAGTTTCGCGAACCCCCCCGCAACGAACGTGTTCATCCCGCGGTCGAAGAGGTACTTCCCCCACCGATCGGCCTCGCTGAAATCCCATGCGCCGCCGGGCGCGGCCTTCGCGGGGTAGCCGGCCTTGGCCCAGTTCCACGCCCTCAGCGCGTAGCCCCCCGGCGGCAGACGATGCTTGCACAAAAAGTCGTACCACGCCTCCTTGACCTTGTCGAACTCGGGGCCGTTGGTCAGGCCGTAGAAATTCGTGTGGGGACCGCCGTCGATCGCCATCGCGCGGAAGGCCCCGCGCACGGGCAGGTCAAAGCCGAAGACGCGCACCTTCATCGGCACCGTCTGCGGCTCGATCCCGTCCCCCGTGATCGTCAGAGTGCCCGCGTACGATCCGGCCGCCGCGCCCGGCGGAGCGTAGACCGTCACCAGCACCGGCTGCACCTTGCCGGGCGTCAGCGTCACGCTCTCGACGTTCAGCAGAGGATCGGGCCAGAGGCCGACCCACTCGACGATATACCGCGCCTGCGGCACCGTGTGGACGTAGCCGACGAAGTTGACGGCGACGTCGGAGGCGGGGATGCCCTTCGGAGCGCCGGTCGCATTGCCGGTGTGGCGCAGCGGGCTCGCCGTCACGCGCAGGTTCTTCACCTCGCGATTGACGCCGCTGAGGACGAGCTGAGCGCCCTCGTATTCGTTGCGCGCCAGCTCGATCGCCGGCGTGTTGCCCATCGGCCCCTTGTAAGGCTCCTCGCGGCGGAGCTTGGCGAGCGGAGACTCGACGCCGACCTGGAACGGGACATCGCGGCGGACCACCATGAAGGCGCCGTCGGAGGCGGTCCAGGGGCTTGCGGCGCCCTCGGCATCGACCGCGCGCAGGCGCAGGCGATAGTTCCGGCCCTCGGCAAGCACCGCGGTGTTCCAGGCGTATTCGCGCGCGTCGCCGGAGATGTCCTTCGCCACCGGCGTCCACGCCTCCGCGTCGGCCGGGGCGCATTCCATCTCGTAATGCACCGCGTCGCCGTTGAGGTCGGGCTTTTCGGGCATCGACCAGCGCACGACGTGCGTCGCGCCGGCCGTGAGGCCGTCGAACCGGCCGAGGAGCGCCGGCGCAAAGGGCGCAACGTTGCCCTCCGCCTGCCAGGTGATCGTCAGCTTCGGGCGCTGCCGGCTCGTGCCGACCGTGTTCGACGAGAAGACGGCGAAGCCGCCGGTGCTCTGCTGGCCGGGCGGGTCGGTCTTCCGGACCTGGCGGAGCACGAGGCCCTGGTTCTGCTTCGGGTCGTCGACCCACGCCTGGATGACCTCGGGGCGCAGGTTAAACGTCACCCAGCTCCGAAACGACGTCGCGCCCTTGCCGCGGCGCTCGCCGAAGACGTGGCCGACGGCCGCCGGGGCCTTCTCGATATTGTCCTTCGTGCCGTCGAGCGAGCGGTGGATCGCCATCTCGTAGTCATAGAACGACCAGAATTCGTCGGTGTAAAAGAGTTCGAGCTTCGCGGAGAGGACCTTCGCGTTCTTCCCGAGGATGAAGCGGTCGAGCCCGGGGAAGCGAAGGAGGTGACGGTAATGGCTGTACGATACGAGGATCTCCTCGCGATTGGCCTTGCCCTGCTTGATCTGGCTTTCGTCCCAACTGCCGGGCTCGATCTCGTGCTTCACGTCGTCGATGAGTTTCATCCTCCCGTCGAGCCGGCTCGAATCGGACGCGTCTTCGTAGCCGTCGAGGCCCTTTTGCAGCACGACCGTCGCGGTGAACGTCTTCTCCGCGGCCGACGCGGAAGCCGTCGCGACAACGGCCGCGAGCGCGGCCGCGAGAACCGATGCCAACATCGTGCTCTTCACGAGATTCTCCTTGAGAGGGATGAGACGGTCGGACGTCACTTGGGCCCCGCGCCCGAGCTTTCTCCGACGATCAGCCTGCCGCGCAGGGCTCGCTGCGCGGGGAACGATTCACGGCCCTCGATCAGCCCGATAAGCAACCGCACCGCCTCGGGCCCGGCCTCCACCAAGGGGATGTCCACGGTGGTCAGCGTCGGAAGCCCCGGCGCGTCGACGCGGAGCCGATTAAACCCGACGATCGCAAGGTCCTCGGGCACGCGCACCCCGGCCTCTGCCAGCCCGGCCAGCGTCCCCCGCGCCAGCGTTTCGAGGGCGATGAACGCCGCGGTCACCCCCGCCCGGCGCAAGGTGCAAAGCCCTCGCACGATGTGCTTCACGTATTCGTCGATGCGGGAATCCTGATAGTCCTCGATGAGCAGCATGTCCTCGGCGCAAGGCGTGACGCCGACCCTCCGGAGCGCGCGAGCGTACCCCCGGTACTTCGCCGCGTCCCAGGCCTGCGAGGCGTCCTCGCCGGGAGTCCCGCCGATGAACGCGATCCGCCGGTGTCTCCGGTGGATCAGGTGCGTCACCACGTCGAAGGCCCCGGCTTCATGATCGAAGACCACCGCGTTGACGTCCGTCCGGCGCACCGGCATGTCGAGGATGACGTAGGGAAAACGGTCCTCGTTCATCTTCGCAACGAGTTGCTCGACCTGCCCGGCGAGGCACATAACGATCGCTCCGTCCGACGGGCGCTTCCCGGCGTGGAGGCTCGCCTCCATGTCGGCCAGCGAATCGCCCGCCGCCATGTGCATCAGGAACTCGAACTCGTGCTGCGCCTCGAGGAGCCCCACGATCCACCCGCGAGGGTGCCCGGAGAACCACGAAGGCTGGAATCCGACAAGCGTGAAGACCCGCCTGCCCTGCGCCACGGCGTTTGCGGGCCCCGCAACGTAGATGCCTTTGCCCGGCCGCGAGTAGGCCACCCCCTCGCGCACGAGGTCCTCAAGCGCCCGCCGCACGGTGGTGAAGCTCAGGTGGTGCTGCTCCATCAACACGCGCTGCGTCGGCAGGGGCGAATGCATGGGGAACTCGCCCTGGGCGATCGCCCCCTTCAGCAGCTCTTTGAGCTGCGCATATTTGGGATTGGGATGAACGGTTCCCGTCATGGCGCCTGTCGCTCCTGATCCTCGCTGCACATCGTAAATCGATTCGTTATTCCTGTCAGTCCGGGCTGGTGACTGGTCGCCCGAACTGGATCACGTGGATGCCCCGATTTCAAAGGTCGGCTCGGCGGCCCCGGCGCTGTGCGTCTCTCTATTCCATGCACGGCCGGGAGCGGCTTCTTACACTGTTTCTCCACTAGGGGTTCATGACAATTGTCTTTGTTGGTGTAGTGCGCCTTCCCGACGCGTCGGGACGCTCTTCGCTGTTCGTTCCGGCCCACGAGGGAGCCGGACTACCGAAAAACAACCGCCACTTGCAATTGTCATGAACCACTCGGGCTCCGCAGCGGAGCCTGTTGTCCTAATGCCCCGAGGAGCCGTAGCCATCAACAGGGGCGGCGCGTCGTTCGCCGCCGCCGACTACTCTGGCGCTCTCAGGGCGCCGGGCGCCCTACCGGCCCTGAATCCGCCACCTGCGGATGAAACCGATCGCTCCCAACGCGCCGGTGCCGAGCAGCATGAGCGTC
Organism: Planctomycetota bacterium; assembly: GCA_037439485.1. Taxonomy (GTDB): domain Bacteria; phylum Planctomycetota; class DG-23; order DATKVD01; family DATKVD01; genus JBBIVY01. The sequence goes on from JBBIVY010000047.1 coordinate 7,510, forward strand.
GCGGGCTCAGGAACCCCCGAGGGGGCCGGCGCCACGATGCCGATCACGTCCGCCGTCGTCCGGGTGCTGCCGTTGGTGTCGAGGACGATCACGCTGTTGTCCGTCAGGTTATAGGTCCCCGACACGGTGTACCAACCCGACCAGCTCCAGGAGCCGGCTCCGCCCGTCTGGGTGTTGTCGAAGTTATCGTTGATGGTCGCCAGGAGCACCCAGTCGGCGGTCGAGCCGTTGCTGATGTCCGGGTCGAGCCAATACTTGACTGCGGAATTAGCGCTGCCGCCCGAATTGCCGGCCCACGACAGCTTGATCTGCGCCCCGGCGAGGGTCTGATGGGGATAGTAGGTCAGCGTGTCGGCGGTGCCGCTGCGGTCGAACGCCCAGGTGACGCCCGGGTCCGACGACAAGGCGTAAGGGGCGGGCGTCGTCTCCCAGTCACCCGGGGTGCTCGCCAGCGCCGAACGCTCGTCCACGACGAAGATATCCTTGGGCGTCGCCAGACGAAGCGCGTCGACGAAGAACAGACTGGTGTTATTGGTGATCGCCACGGTGCTGGAGGCATTGAGCGTGTACCGGCCGAGATAGTAGTAGCCCGATCCAGCGCCATCGACCCAGGTACCGCTCGCGCCTTGGGGACCTGCCTTCATGGAGTCCACGGTGACCAAGCGGACCCCGCCGTTGTAATTGATCGTGTAGGTCTGCATACCGTTATAGATCCACCAATCTGTCCATAGGTCATAGGTCCCCGTGACCCCGGGGGTCCACGTCGCGGAGGCGCCGGCGCCGTCAACCCTCGACGCGTCATTGTTCAGCATGGTATTCATCGTATAGTTCACGCTTACGAAGTTGGAGGCGGTGCCCCCGCTGATCACCGCGGCGCCCTGATCAAGCAGAATCTCCGTCGCGAACGCCCCCACCGAAAGCCCTAGCCCCGCCACGAGCCCCAGAGCAACGCCGAGAAGCTTCATTCTTCCAACCATGGTACGCCCTCCTGACGGGCCTTATGACCGATGAACCCCGATTATTCGCGTTCTAGGTGCAAGCATATCCTAGAAGGATGCGCCACAATCAGGACCATCTTACTAACAGCAAAAACCGTGCCAATCGGCGGCCATGGCCGAGTTTTCATCGGACTATTGGCCGTAATCACTTGTTGGCACAAGAGTTACGTCTTTAGAGAAAACACCGTCGCCTGCGGGCCTCAAAGCCCTTCGCGATGTTTGATTTATTCAACACAGGAAGGCAAAGCGGGTGCCTGTCGTTCGTAACGTGTGACAGGACCATGTGTTATGGCGTTATAGCAACGAGTACGTGTTGTTTGATTTTCTCAACACAGGAAGGCAAGGCGGGTGCCTGTCGTTCGTAACGATGGAAGCGTCGTGAAGGCGGCCTCGGGGGCGAGGAAGTCACCCCTCCAGGGTCTGACGTCCGGACGGACAAGCCTCAGATGCTAAGCCCGAGATGTGTCCGACGATGAGCCTGCCGCGCAGGATCCATTCCGCGGGGCAACGGCAACGGTTTCCCGCGCCTCCTCTCCCGGGCGACCGGGACCGATAATGCAGCGTGGCGGGCCCGAAGGCCCGCCACGCGTTCATCTCAATGCCGCCTGCGATCTCACAGGCGGCAGAACAGCATGTTACTTCATCCATCGACGGCGCGCGCAGCCGATGGCGCCGAAGATGCCGGTGCCGAGGAGCAGCAGCGTGGCCGGCTCAGGGACGGCCGCTCCCGCCTGGGGCGTCACGAGCGCGGCGGCGGGGTTATGAAGCTGGCTGTCCCCGCTATCAACCAGAATACTGTTGGCGGTCAGGGTATAGACGCCCAAGTCCAGGTACCCGGACCAAACCGTTCCTGCAGGCGTGGCACTGCCGTCGGCCATCTTCGTCGTGTCCGGCGTGAAGATCGTCTGATCGCCGGTCGTGGCGAGATTGCCGTCCAGATCAAGGAGATATTGGTCAACGGTTGCAGATCCGTCCACCGCCCACGAGATCTTGACATCCGCGCTGCCCGCGCCCACGGCCTGGCCGAGTTGGTAGGTAACGGCTTCGCCAACGCCAAAGCGAGCGTGGCCATACTCAAGGCTTTCCGCGGCTGTGGTCGAGGGTGCAGTCGTATAGGCGTTCTTAATACCCCCGCCCCAAGCGCTCACCGTTGACGTGACGAACTGGCCGAGCGGATCGATCAGGAACCCATCGCCCCCAGGCCCCGCCTTCCGAAGCTGAATCGCGTCGGACCACAACTGACCGTCCGTGAGCGATAGCGCGATACTGCTGCTGGAGTCAAGCGAATAGGTTCCGAGGTAACGCCACCCGCTCGCACCGGGATTTGCAGGACCAGTGTCAATGCTGCCAGCCACCCCTTGGTTGGCCGGAGTGTTTGTGTTGAGGTTGGAAAGGGTATGGGCTCCATCAGTGGCGTTGACAACAGGGGTCGCAGCCGTGGTACTCGCACCCGAGTCCGAAGTGAACCAGTTAATATACGCGTAATACGTCCCAGCCGTGATCTTGTTGCCCGGGGTCCACGTTGCCGTGCCCGCGCCGTTCATGAGGAGAAACGCCTCCGAATTGACTATCGTCCCCATATTAGGTTTATCGTTTCTTGTCATCGCAGTGGGGGCAGTGCCAGTGAAATACGGGCTTCCATCGCTGTCATCGACCGTGACCGGCGTCGCAAACGCCTGGCCGGCGAACAGAATCGCAACGCCACAAAGCAGAGCCCCGCAAACCATCATCCTGATACGCATTAGACGCCTCCTCCTAAATGTGTTCCGTTATGCCCTTTGCCCAAGACTCCGCCTTCTTACGCTCCTATGGCACACCCTCCTGACTGGTTCTATGACCGATGAACCCCGATTATTCGCGTTTCAAACACCAGCGCATCCCAAAAAGATGCGCCGAAATCAAAACCACCCTACTAATAGCAAAAACCGTACCAATCGGCGGCCGTGGCCGTGTTCTTCCGAAGTTCTTGGCCGTAAGTAATTGCAGGCCTTAGCGTTACGTATTTTGGAGAAAATCACTGTCTGCGGGGCTCAAAACCGTTCGCAGCGTCTGGATTTATCAACACGGGGAGGCAGGATGGGTGCCGGTCGTTCGTAACATTTGGCAAGACAACAGGTTACGGCCTTTTGAACAACGACTACGCGGGGGCGTTGTGGGGGCGGGCTCGGAGGGGGCGAGGAGGTCGCCCCTCCAGAGCTTGGCGTCTGAACGGACAAAGCTCGGGCGTGGCACCCGAGCTTTGTCCGACAATCAGTCTGCCGCATAGGATTCGCTGCGCCGGAGCGGCCTTACCGGCCCAGCTTCTCAATCGCCTCGGCGACCTTGTGACGCACGTCGAAGAGGACCTTGGGATCATTCGTGTAGCTCAGATCCTTCTTGCAGAGCGCGTCGGGAAGATCCAGCAGCTTGCGGGCTGCGTCGGCCGCGGCGCCGGTCTTGCCCGCGAGGCGCTTCTTGAGGATCGCGAGGTACTCGTAATCCTCGAACCCGTCGCGCAGCGCCTCGAAGCGGATGGACGACAGCAGCGTGTTGTTCGGCCCGGGGTAGACGAGATAGCCGTCGCCGTTATAGTCGCCGAAGGAGTTGGCCACCCAGGCGCATTCGACCTCGTCGACGGACTTCTTGCCGCCCATGGGCTTCATGCAGTTGCCCCAGCTCGAGACGTCCCAGTACTCAAACCCTTCGACGCCCATCTTCCACGACAAACTCCCGACGATGCGCGCGTCCATGGCCGGGTACTCGGTGAAGAGGTTCGGGTGCCCCGACGGCCAGCAGCAGATGCACCACCACGTGCGTCCGCCCTTGGCCAAGTGCGCGGGCGCCGCCCCCTGGTTAAACTGGTTGATGTTCACATCCACCACGTCGAAGAACCCGTCCAGCGCGGCAACCCCCTTCGGGTCGTTCAAGCACTGGAAGACCGTGAGGTCCGCGCTCGCCACCTTCGTCTGCCGGTAGTTCTCCTTGCAGGCCTCCCACATCGAGCCGGGCGCCTCATCGATGTTGTAGACCACCGCGTCTTTCAGCCATCCCTTTTCCTTCAGGAACGCCGCGTAGGCCGTCATGAACTTCTTGAAGTCCTCGCGGTACTCGCTCGAGTATTCCTTGGGGAAGCCGTAATTGCCCAGCTTGACGAACGTCGCCGGAACGAACGCGTTCATCCCGCGATCGAAGCAGTACTTGCCCCATCGCTCGGCCTCGGAGAAGTCCCACGTCCCGTCGGCGTTGGCCTTCGCCGGATAGCCGGGCTTCGCCCAGCCCCAGCATTTCAGCACGTTCCCTCCGGGGCCAAGGCGGTGCTTCAGGAGCGTGTCATACCACGCCTCCTTCACCTTGTCGAACTCCGGGCCTTCGGCGAGGCCGTAGAACTTCGCGCTGGGCCCGCCGCCGATCGACATCGTCCGGAACGTCCCGCGCGCCGGCAGGTCGAACCCAAAAACGCGCACCTTCAGCGGCACCTTCACCGGTTCGATGCCCTCGCCCGCAAGCGTGATCGTGCCTTCGTACGGACCCGGCGCCGTCCCCGCGGGGGCGTAGACGGAGACCATCACCGGCTGCACCTTGCCCGGCGCGAGCGTCACGCTTTCGACGCTCAGCAGCGGGTCGGGCCAGAGGCCGACCCACTCGGCCTGATAGCGCGACTGCGCGGTCGTGTGGACGTAGCCGACGAAGTTGACGGCGACATCGGAGGCGGGAATGTCCTTCGCAAGGCCGGTCGTATTGCCCGTGCAGTGCAACGAGCTCGCCGTCACGCGCAGGTTCTTCACCTCGCGATTGACCCCGCTGATGACGAGCTCGGCGCCCTCGTATTCGTTGCCCGCCACCTCGATCTTGAGCGCGTTGCCGAGCGGCCCGCGGTACGGCGCGTCCCGGCGGAGCTTCGCGAGAGGCGACTCGACGCCCCACTGGAACGGCACATCGCGGCGGACGACCGCGAAGGCGCCGTCGGAGGGAACCCAGGCGCTTGCAGCGCCTTCGGCGTCCACCGCGCGCAGGCGCAGATGAATGGGCTTGCCTTCCGGCACCGCGGCGGTGTTCCAGGCATACTCGCGCGCGTCGCCGGGAACCGACTTTGCCACGGGCGTCCAGGCCTCGGCGTCGGCGGGCGAGGATTCAAGCTCGAAGTGAATCGCGTCGCCGTTGAGGTCGGGCTTCTCGGGCATCGCCCAGCGCACGACGTGGTTGGCCCCCGCGGAGATCCCGTCGAATCGGTCGACGAGCGACGGGGCGAAAGGCGGCACGTTGCCCTCGGCCTGGTAGGTGATCGTCAGTTTCGGGCGCAGTTCGCCCTGGCCGCTCGTGTTCGACGCGAAGATGACAAACCCGCCGGTGCTCTCCTTGCCGGGCGGGTCGGTCTTCTGGATCTGGCGGAGCACGAGGCCCTGGTTCTGCTTCGGGTCGTCGACCCATGCCTGGATGACCTCGGGCCGCAGGTTGAACGCGACCCAGCTCCGGAACGGCGTCGCCACCTTGGGGCCGCGCCGCTCGCCGAAGATGTGCGCGACCGCCGCCGCATCCTTCTCGACGTTGTCCTTCGTGCCGTCGAGCGAGCGGTGGATCGCCATCTCGTAGTCGTAGAACGACCAGAACTCGTCGGTGTAGTAGATCTCGAACTTCGCAGAGACGACCTTCGCGTTCTTGCCGAGGATAAAGCGGTCAATCCCGGGGAACCGGAAGAGGTGGCGATAGTTGCCGTATTCTTCAAGGAGGTCTTCGCGCTTCTGCAGGCCCTGCTTGATCTGGTCTTCGTGCCACCAGTCGATCTCGCGCTTCTGGTCGTTGCCGAGCTTCATATGGCCCGCGCGCGGGCCCGAATCACCCGCGTCCTCGTAGCCGTTGAGACCTTTCTGGAGCACGACGGTCGCGGTGAACGTTTTCTCCGCGGCCGACGCGGAAGCCGTCGCAGCCACGACAACCAGCGCCGCCACGAGGGCTGATGTCAACATCATGCGTTTCACGGAATTCTCCTTCGAACACGGGGTCAGTTTAGAATCCGATCGCCAGCTTTGGAAACGGGAACAGCTTCTCAATGCGCTCGCCGGTCAGGCTCAGACCTGCCCGCGCCGGATACACCGCCTCGGCATAGCGGAAGTCCTTGCCTTTGCGTCCTTTGACCTTCTTCTTGCACCACTCGGCGACCGCCTCGTAATGAGGTCCGCGCCAATCCGCGAGATACCGCAGCCTTGCCTCGCGTCCCTCGGGGACGTTCTCCAGATCTCCGCGTTCCCAGGCCAGCCACTCGTAGAACTGCGAGGCGTGCGCGGACAGGGCGGCGAGCTTCTTCCGCCACACCGCGTCGATGGGGACGCAAAGGATGCGCTCCTGGTCGCCGTGGGTGCGCAGTCCCCGCGCCGACTGCGCGATGACCGGCGGCTGCTTCATGATCTTCACCCCGGGCAACGCCTGCGGCACCCCCACCAGGTACGAGATGTCGTAGACAAGATCGACCGTCGCGCGGTGGTCGGGATGGTAGTCCTCCATCTGGTGGGTCAGGAGAACGTCGGGGGCGAACTCCCTCACCTCCCGGAGCAGCCGGAGACGCGTCCGCAGGTCGGGAAAGAGCTGAGTGTCGGGGAACGGAAGCACCTTGCTCCCGGCTCCGACGGCTCGGGCGGCGTTCCGAGCCTCGATGCGCCGACGCCTCGCGAGCGCCGACGGTTTCATGGAGAAGTGACCGCAGCGGCCGTCGGTCATGGACATCATCAGGACCTCGTGCCCGCGCTCCGCGTAGAGGGCGGCGATCCCCGCGAAGTGAACCTCGCAGTCGTCGGGATGGGCTCCGACAATCAGAACGCGAAGTTTCTCGGCCATGGATGCTCCTGGTGACATTTCACAAACAGAGGCACGCCGCCTTTGCGGCGTCCGAGTGGACGACGCGCAGGCCGATGCCGGGGGCCATGAATGACGATCCGGCGTTCGTCACGCGGACACCGCACCCGAGCTCTGTCCGACGATGAGCCTGCCACGCAGTATCCGCTGCGCCGGGAACGGCTCGCGGCCGTCGATCTGGGCGAGGAGCATCTTCACCGCTTCCGCACCCGCGTCTTCCATGGGAATGTCCACGGTGGTCAGCGTCGGAAGTCCCGGGGCGTCCGGCTCGCCGCGGTTGAAGCCGACGATCGCGACGTCTTGGGGCACGCGCACGCCGGAATGCACCAACCCCGCCAAGGCGGCGCGCGCCAGCGGCTCGATGGCGATGAACGCCGCGGTCACATCCCCGCGACGCCCCGGCGACAACCCCCGGATGATGTGCTTCACGTAGTCCGGGATGAGCGACTCCTGGAAATCGTCGATGATCATCGTGTCCTCGCTCGACGGCGTCAGCCCCGCCGTCTTGAGCGCGCGCAGGTAGCCGTCATGCTTCGCGGTGGCCCAGGCATAGCACGCCTCTTCGCCGGGGGCCCCGCCAACATAGGCGATCCGCCGGTATCCACGCCGGATGAGGTGCGTTACGACATCGAACGCCCCCGCTTCGTGATCGATGATCACCGCGTTCACATCGGAGCGGCGGTTCGGCACGTCGAGGATGACGTAGGGGAAACGGACCTCGTTCATGGCCGCTACGAGCCGCTCGATCTGCCCGGCGAAATAGGGAACGATCGCCCCATCCGACGGGCGCTTCCCCGCGCGAAGGTCCGCCTCCACCTCGACGAGCGACTGGCCCTCCGAAATGCGCATCAGGAACTCGAAGTCGTGCTGAGCCTTGAGAAGCCCCGCAATACACCCGCGGGGTCGCTCCGAGAACCACTCCTGCCGCGCCCCGAAGATCGTCAGAACCCGCTTCTTCCCCGCCGCAGCCTTCGCGGGGTCGACAACGTATATCCCCTTGCCCGGCCGCGAATAGGCCACCCCCTCGCGCACCAGGTCCTCCAGCGCGCGCCTCACCGTGCTGAAACTCAGCCGGTATCGCTCCATAAGCACCCGCTGCGTCGGCAAAGGCGAGTTGACCGCATAGTCACCAGACGCAATGCCGCGTTTCAGCAACTCCTTGAGCTGCAAGTACTTAGGCGTAGGCTGAACAATCTCGGTCATGACATTTTCCATCTGTCGGATTCCGATACGTAGACCGTCAATCGATTCGCCTATCCTGTCAAAACAGGCGGTTCTCAGATCGCCTGAATTCGGCAGGATTGTCACGCAGACTTCGGATCGCTCACCTGACGCAGGGAGGCATCTCGTCCTGCTTCATAGGTGAGGAACGGCCTGACTTTCTTGCACAACATATCGCCTGCACAACACACAGCCGCCGCGCCATGCGGGGGCGCGGCGGCTGCAACGTGTCGTCGAAGACGGCTCAGCAATCCTGGCCCATCCGGCGCCTGCGGGCATAGCCGATGGCGCCGAGAAGTCCGGTGCCGATGAGCATCAGCGTCGCGGGCTCGGGAACAGGGGCGCCGACGAGGGTGATGCTATGCGTCCCGTAGACGAGTTGCGCCTCTCCGTTGATGCCGTTCGGGGCCGTCGGGCTGCTCTGAAGGACGTACGACCCTGTCGGAGTGCTCTTGTAGTAGACGTTGTAGAACGTGCCCGTCAGGCTGCCGGTGAACGTTGCAATGGTGTAGGTGCCCTTCATGTCGCCGTTGTCGGCGATGCCCAGGTAGAGGTCCGCGCCCTGCTTGGCCGTCGTGATGGTCATGCTCCCGTTGATCGCGAGCAGGTCGGAGACGCCGGGAGTGGTGCCGAGGAGATCGATGTAGAGGGCGCTCCGGTTGGTCGTGCAGTCGTAGGAGCTGAAGGTCACGGTGTTGCTGTTGCCCAGGGTGCCGACGGTCAGTGTGCCGACCGTGCCGTCGGTGCCGGGGGCAAGCCGGGTGACGCCGCCGCCGCTGGTCCCGCTGACGGTGAGCCCCTTGCCACTGGCCATGCCGATGGCGCCGCGGCCTTCGAGCTTGCCGTAGTTGATGCTGATGTTCCCGGCGCCGGTCCATGCGCCGTCCACCTCGAGGCTACCCAACCCGGTGACCACGTCACCGCTCAAGGTGTTGGCGGAGCCGTTGAGGATCAGCTTCCCACCGACGGGGTTCGTGGCAGCAAAGTAGTGGCCGTTGCTGCTGTAGCTGTTTATTTTGAGGGCGCCGGTGCCGGTGAGGTTTCCGTTGAGCGTTACGACGGAGGGGCTCGTGCCGCAGTCCACGTAGATATACGCTCCCTGGCTGCCCGGGTTGGCCGGGTCCACCTGGATATTGGCGAGTTGCGTCGAGGAGCCATTGAACTGGAGGGTCCCGTTCGAACCAAAGGCCAGTTCGCAGGTCGAGCCGGGACCGCCGAGGGCGTAAGTAGTGGTCGCGTTGACGAATTCCCGCTCCCCCATTGCGCCGCCGCCGGTCGTGGGGTTATAGGTCGTCAGGATCATCCGACCGCCAAAATTATAGGCGCTGCCGCTCAAGCTGACAGGGGTATTGCCGTTGATCGTGAGGACGGTCCCGGCGATGCCCTGGATCGGGCCCAGCATCTCCGTCCCAACCGCCCCACTGTTCCCGGACGAATAGAAAGTCCACTTGGCGTTGGTCACGGGCGTGATTCCGTCGCCCACCTGGAGCGTGATGCCGCGGAAGTCATGGGTCGTTGCGCTCGCGCCGCCGTCCACATACATGTTGCCCGAGGTCAGCGTGAGCACGGAGGAGCAGTCGCTGCCGGACGAGATATTGTACGCATACGGCGACCAGATCATCAGGTCCTTGATGCTCTTGCTGCCGTCGACCGTCACGGTGCGGCCCGCCGTGATGGTGTCGCCAAGGATGACGCTCTGTGTCCCGTCGCCGCTGCCGCCGTTATTGAGCGGGGTGGACCAGTTGCCGGCCGTGTTGAAGCTGTTGCCCGTGGCGGCGTCACGCGTCCAGCGCGGGGCAGAGGAGTTCACGAGCCAGAGGGCCCGCGGGGTGTAGATGAGTTGGGAATTCCCGTCGATGCTGTTGGCGGCCGTGGGGGTGGCGACGGGGTTCCCGTTGAAATCGTTGACCGTGGTGAAGGTCCCGGTCAGCCCGGAGGCGGACGAAGCGGCCGCGAGGACGTACCCGCCGTTCAGGGAACCGCTGCCGACCTTGTTGAGGTTCAGCGTCGTGGTGAGGCCGCTGCCGAGGGCCAGGGTCCCGCCGACGAGGAGCTGGTCGCTGTTGCCGCTCCGGTCGATCGAGACATCGGCATTGTAGTCGGTCAGGTTCCCGACCGTCGCCACGCTGTTCAGGCCGCTGCCGGTCGCCTGGCCGCCGATCCGAAGCTGGCCGATGTCGCCCGCGGAGGAGGTGTTGCCGGGAGCGATGATCGCGTGGGCGCTGCCCGCCCCGTTGATCGTTGCCGTCGTGCCGCTGGCCGTGCCCAACCCCAGCCAGCCCGTGCCGCTCAAGGTGACATTGGAGGAAGTCGTGGGCGTCACCGTCAGGTTGCCCAGGCTCTGCGAGAGCCCCCGGACGTTGAGCTCTCCGTTGTTGATCGTCAACGCCCCCCTGTAAGCGGCATAGCCGCCCATGGTGAAGCTTGTGCCGGTGCCGTAGTTCGACCCCCAGATCAGCGTGCCCGAGCCGATCTTCGTCAGCGAACCGGTGCCCGCCGAGAGACTGGTGACGTCGCCCACGAGCGTGGTCCCGCCGATATCCCACGTGTAATTGCCCGAGGTCGGCATGAACAAAGTCACCTGGCCGGCCAGTTGGGGACTCGAAGCGTTGGTGAGGTTCGCCCCCGCCGCGCCTACGGTGATGAGAGTGGTGGCCGTCGTGCTGCTGAAATTGATAAACGCACTGGGAGTGCCCGCCGGACCCACGAGGTTGTAGAGGCCAGCCGTGTTGTTGATCGTCAGCGTATTGAGCTTGTAGCCCGTGTTCACCGTCAGAGTGCGGGAGGCGGTGATGATGTTGCCCAGAATGACGTCATCATACGGGGAACTCGTGGCAAGAGCGCCCGTCGGGCTCCAGTCCCCGGTCACGTTCCAGGCGGCGTTTCCGTCATAGTTCCACGTCTTCGTCACCGCGTCAGCCGTCGCGCCCCACATGAGAATAAGGACTGCCGCCAACGCCACGATTGCATTTCTCATCCCGTTCCCTCCGGTATGGATTCGCCTCATGACACGCTCCTTCTGGTTAGCCCCCGCCGACACGTCCGGCCACCCTGCTCATCGGCGAATCGGCCATAGATTCGCAATTCACCAGCTTCACCATTCCCATACAGCAAATGGCGTGCCACTCGCATTGTTCCTCACTCGTGTCGAGCACAAGTATCGCCATAACATATTGACACTGCTTTCTTTAGAACGACCCGATTTGGCCGTGTTTTGGCGCCGGCGTCCGGGCAAGCTGTTCGCATTGTTGGATTCACTCAACATGCCCCCTTGGACGGGACTCGTGCTTCTTCGCGTAACTGCCGTCCCACCCTGAAGTTACGCGCGCGGAAGCCGACGGCCTTCTCTCGTTCATTTCCGGGTACATCCGCGCATCGAAATACCCTTCTGAACGCTCTCTGCTCGTTTCATCCTGCAGCAACCGTGCCGCCATGACAAAAGCTTTGTGGCACAAGCTTAAAGCGGAGGTCCGGGGGGGCGGCGTGACGGGGGGCTGTACAAAGCCGAGATGCCCCGGGAGGACCCCGGGGCATCTGCAATACACAGCATCATATGTCTGGACCTTCTATGACTACTTCGGCCGGTTCATCTTCCGAAAGAGGTCGGCCGGATCGCCTTCCGATCGATGGCGCCGGTGTGCTGGGCGACCTCGGCATGGGGAATCTCCGCGCCGTCGCGGACGAGGATGACGCACTCGATGGGGCTCGGAGAGATCCGGTGCCAGCGTCCGCCCTCGTAGCGCGCGCCGGTCTGGTAATCGATCCAGCTACATGGAGGCAGATACACCTCTCGCGAGTCTCCTTCGCCGAAGATCGGCGCCACAAGGATATCGCGGCCGAAGAGGTACTCGTCCTCGATGAGCCAGCTCGTCGGGTCGTCGGGGTAATCGAAGAAGAGCGCGCGGAGCATCGGATGTCCGCGCTTCGCGGCGTCTTCGGCCTCGGCCAGCACGTAGGGCATGAGCCGATACTTCATCTCGACGCACCGGCGGAAGTAGCTCACGAACTCGCGCCCGAAGAACCACGGCTCCTTGTGCAGCCGGCCGTGACAGCGCGAGTGCGAAGTCAACATGCCGAACGGGAGCCAGCGGCGGTAGACGTTCTCCGGGGTGGGCTTGCAGAACCCGCCGATGTCGTGGCTCCAGAAGGTGAATCCCGAAAGGCCGAACGACAGCCCCGCGCGAAGAGTCCCGGCCATGCCGCCCGGAGAGTTCTCCGCGTCGCCGCCCCAGTGAATCGGGTATCGCTGGCTCCCGGCCCACGCGCTTCGCGCCCAGATGATCCACTCGCCCGTCGCCGCGCGCGTCGCCTCGGCGGCGGCCTTGTTGTAGCGGAGCGGATAGAGGTTGTGCTCGAAGACGCCGCTCATCCCGGAGGCGTATTGCCCGGCGTAGGGCGCGGCCTCGCCGAAGTCCACCTTGATCGCGCCGACGCCCATCTTGAGGAGCCGCGCAAGCTTCGCGCCATACCACTTCACCGTGTCGGGGTTGGAGAAATCGAGGATCGCGTCCTCGGTGGGAAGCTTGCCTTCCGCGTCGCGCACGGCGAGGCCCTTCTCGCAGATCTCGCCGAAAAGCGCGTTCTGGGGCGTGAAATACGGCAATTGCCAGAGCGACACGCGGAAGCCCTGCCGGCGCAGATCACGCAGCATCTTCGCGGCGGTCGGGAAGCGGCGCTTCGAGAACTCGTAGTCGCAGCGCCAGTCGCGCTCGAACCAGCCGGTGTCGATGTGGATGACGTCGCAAGGGATGCGGAGCTTGCGCAGCTTCGCGGCGACGGAGCGGACCTGGCGCTCGGAGGTGTAGGTGGTGCGGCTCATCCAGAGGCCGAACGACCACGCGGGCGGCATCGGCGAGCGGCCGGTGAGCGCGGTGTATTCCGAGAGGACGTCCTTGGGCGCGCCGAGGAAGATGAAGAGGTCGACCGAGTCGTCGTCGGGGGTGATGACGAGCGCCCCGTCGTGCGTCGCGCCGAAGTCGAGCGTGGTCGATGCGCTCGTGTGAAGGAACATCGCCCAGCCGCGCGAGGCGAGGAAGAAGGGGATCGGCTTATACATCTCGCGCGTCTCGACGCCGACGGCGTCCGTCGTCCAGAGCGTCACCTTCTGTCCGCGCTTGTTGAGACGCGTGAACGACTCGCCGCAGCCGAAGAACTTCTCGTCGGGCGCAATCGCGAAGCTCGCGGCGATGCGCTTCCGCCGGTCGGAATTCCGCCACGCGAACGCCCAGGGCGTCGGCTCGCAGTTGATCTGCCCCATCGAGTCGCCGAAGCTCTCGGTGCGGGTGAGAAGCTCTCCCTTCGCGTCGCGGATCGAGAGGCGCCAGGGGTCGAGCGTCAGCGTCACCGAACCGAAGCGCGAACGCCACGTGAACGAGCCGCGTCGGCGCGCGAGCTTCCACGAACGGTCTTTCTTCGCCGGCCCGACAAGCATCGGCGAGTCCGGACAGGCAGGAATGCCTGTCCTGCAAGAACGAGAACAGGAGACGCGCAACCGGATCGTCCTCGGCGAGACGAACGAGATATCGAACGGGAACTCCGGCGACTCGGGATAGTCGACCGGGTAGTCCTCGATGCTCACGGGCGCAAGCTTCGCGGCGACCTGGTTGAAGCTCATCACCGGCTTGAGGGCCTGCCGGCGCCAGGCGATTTGGCCGCGGCCGCTTTTCGGGTCGAACGCAACCGCCCGCGAGGAAGTGAAGATGAGGTTCTCCAGGGAGCCGAACTCGGCGCTCGGGTCCACCGGCTGGTTGAGCGTTCGGAAGCGGTAGTCGCGCATATTCAACCTTTCAGGATTTCGCGGAGTGGGAAGGCTCTCTGCATTCGAGGCCGGACAAAGGGCTAATGATACGCGGGGCAAAGGGTTGCCTCAAGCCCAAAAAGACTCAGTGATTTCCTGATAGCACCCCCCCTCGCCGATGTTATGATTATGCCGCCCGGGGGGCGCAAGGATGGGGCGGTCTGTACCTCCGGCCGGCGGGAGTCCCGATGGCAAAGATCAGACCACGGAAAGCCGTTCGCAAGCCGGCCCATTCTCTCGCCGGAAAGGGCGCCGCGTCCGACGGCAGGAAGAAAGCCGCGCAGGACCCGTCCGAAGCACGCGCGCGTCGGAGCGCCGTCACTCTCCGCCGAACCGCCGCGGAACTGCAGGCGGAGGTCGCCCTGCGCAAGATGGCCGAGGAGCGCCTTCGCGTCGGCCTCGCCGCGGCGCCCATCACGCTTTTCAACCAGGACCGGAAGCTCCGCTACACGTGGTGCCACAATCCCAACCCGCTGCTCGGCCAATCGTCGATCATCGGCAAGACCGACGCCGACCTCTTCCCGCCGGAACAGGCCCGCCGGCGGATGGCTCTGAAGCGCCGCGTGATGCGGACGGGCAAGGGAGTCCGCGAAGCGATGCTGACGACCGTCGGGGGCCGGGACCACTGGTACGACATGAGCATCGAGCCCCTGCGCGACGCGAAGGGCGCCGTCGTGGGGCTGACCTGCGCGGCGGTGGACATCACCGAGCGCAAGCGGGCCGAGATGCGCATCGAAGACCTGGCCAAGTTCCCCGGCGAGAACCCGGGCCCGGTCCTGCGCGTGTCGGAGGACGGGACGCTGCTCTATGCGAACGCGGCCGCCGCCGACCTGCTCGCCGCCTGGAAGACGACGGTGGGCAAGCGCATCCCGAAGGCCTGGGCCGCGCTCGTCCGCCGGGCGGTGAAGTCGCGGGAGCGCCGGGAGGAGGAGTTCGAACTCCCCGGCGCCGTCCTGGCCCTGCTGATCGCCCCCGTCCCCGGGAAGAACTACGTCAACCTCTACGGCCGCGACGTCACGATGAGCCGCCGGGCCGAAACCCAGATGCGCCGGGCGAAGGAGGAATGGGAGCGGACGTTCAACACCGTGCCCGACCTCATCGCCATCCTCGACACCCACCACCGGGTCCTGCGCGTCAACCGGGCGATGGCCGACCGGCTGGGCGTGACCTGCGAGGAGGCCGTGGGAAAGCATTGCCACGAGGTGGTCCACGGACTCCCGGAGCCGCCCGGCTTCTGCCCCCACGCCATCACCTGCGCCGACGGGAAGCAGCACGTCGCCGAGGTCCACGAGGACGCGCTCGGCGGGGACTTCCTCGTCAGCACGACGCCGCTGCGCGACGAGAAGGACCGCCTCATCGGCAGCGTCCACGTCGCGCACAACATCACCCAGCGCAAGAAGCGCGAGTTGGAGCTGGCGCGTCTCGCCCGCACCCTCACGGCGCTCTCCCACGCGGATCGGGCGCTCGTCCGCGCCGGCACCGAGAAGGAATTCCTCGACGAGGCCTGCCGCATCGTCGTGGAGGACTGCGGCCACGCGATGGTGTGGATCGGCTTCGCCGAACACGACGAGGCGAAGTCGATCCGCCCCGCCGCGTCGGCCGGATTCGAAGACGGCTACCTCGACACGCTGAATCTCACCTGGGCGGATGCGCCGCGGGGACGCGGGCCGACGGGCGCCGCCGTCCGCACCGGAAAGCCCTGCGCCTGCGCGAACATGCTCACCGACCCGAACTTCGCCCTGTGGCGCGAGGAGGCGCAGAAGCGCGGCTACGCGTCAAGCCTCGCCCTGCCGCTCCTGTCTGGAAACAGGGCCATCGGCGCAATCACGATCTACTTCCCCCAGCCGGGCGGGGTGTCCGACGAAGAACTCCGCCTGCTTGAGGCCCTCGCCGACGACGTCGCCTTCGGCGTCGAGACCCGCCGCACGCGCGCCGCCCACGCCGAGGCCACCGAGGCGATGCGAAAGGGCATCCGCCGGTTCGAGCTGCTGGCCGCGACCGCCGGGGAATTGCTCGTCACCTGGGAGCCCCAGAGCGCCATCGAGGACCTCTGCCGGCAGGTCATGGCGCACCTGGACTGCCAGGTCTTCTTCAACTTCCTCGCCGACGACGAGGCCGGGCGGCTGCGCCTGAACGCCTGCGGCGGCATCCCGGACAAGACCCGGAAGAGCCTGAAGTGGCTCGACTACGGCGTCGCGGCGTGCGGCTGGGTGGCGCGGCACGGGGAGCGCATGATCGCGGAGCACATCCCCACGACGAGCGACCCGCGCACGGACCTCGTCAGGTCGATGGGCGTCAAGGCCTACTGCTGCCACCCGCTCTTCGGCGCCGGGGGGAACGTCGCAGGGACGCTCTCCTTCGGGACGAAGACGCGCGAGACCTTCAGCGTCGAAGACGTCTCGCTGATGCGGGCCGTGGCGGACCAGGTGGCCGCGACCATGGCGCGCATGAAGTCCGAGCACGAGCTGCGCGAGGCGCGCGACGGACTGGAACTCAAGGTCCGCGAACGCACGTCGCAGCTCGAAAGCGCGATGCAGGCCCTGCGCGACAGCTCGACTTACGCCCGCACGCTCATCGAGGCGTCGCTCGACCCGCTGGTCACGATCAGCCCCGAAGGCACGATCACGGAC
>JBBIVY010000047.1:24081-26337 GCA_037439485.1 Planctomycetota bacterium
CAACCGGACCCGCCGGGCCCTCGAGGAGAACGAGGCCCGCTCGCGCGCCGTCATGGAAGAGGCCGCCGAGGCCATCCTGCTCGCCGACGCCGACGGGAACATCCTCGAGGCGAACGAAAGCCTCTCGCGCATCACGGGGATCGCGCACGGCGAACTCGCCGGACGCAACGTCGCCGAGTTCATCCCGCCGGAGGACATCGAGGCCCGGCCGCGCCTCCTGGCCGAGGTCCGCACGGGAAAGACGGTGGCCGTCGAGCGCCGGATCGCGCGGAAGGACGGCTCGCTCATCGACTTCGAGGGGACCGCCCGGCTCCTCCAGGACGGCCGCGTCCTCATCGTGGGCCACGACGTGACCGAGCGCAAGCGCAACCTGGACCGGCTCCGCGACTACCAGGCGCGGCTCAAGTCCATGGCCACGGAGCTGGCGTTGCTCGAAGAGCGCCAGCGCGGGGCCTTCGCCCGCGACCTGCACGACGGCATCAGCCAGACCCTCGCCGCCGCCAAGATGCGGCTCGACCTCATGAAGTCCCGCGGGGCGAAGTCCCCCGACTTCGAAGAGGTCCACACGCTCGTCGCCCGGAGCCTCGAGGAGTCGCGCACGCTCACCGTCGACCTCTGCCCGCCGGTGCTCTACGACCTGGGCCTCGAGCCGGCGCTCGAATCCCTCGTCGAGCGGTTCGCCGGGGAGACCGGAATCGAGGCGAGGTTCGAGGGCGACGGCTCCCCCAAGCCCCTCACCGACGGCCTGCGGGCGATGCTCTACCGCTCGACGCGCGAACTGCTGCGCAACACCGTCAAGCACGCCAACGCGAAGAAGGTCCGCGTCTCCATTGGCCGTCAGGACGGACGGGTGGTCGTCCGGGTGGAGGACGATGGCGCCGGGTTCGACGCCTCGTCGCCCCGCTCGGAGACGCGCGACGGAAGCGGTTTCGGCCTGTTCAGCATCCGGGAGCAACTCGGCTATCTCGGAGGCTCTCTCGACATCCAATCCGAGCCCGGCGCGGGAACCCGCGCCACGCTCACGGCGCCCCTGGCGCCGGATACCCCTTAGCGCAGGAGAGGCCCCATGAGCATCCGCGTCATCCTCGCCGACGATCACGCCATCATCCGCGACGGGCTGCGATCGCTCCTCACCCAGCAGAAGGCCGAAGTGGTCGCCGAGGCCTCGAACGGCCGGATGGCCGTCGAGATGACCAGACAACACCGGCCCGACCTCGTCATCCTCGACGTCAGCATGCCCGACCTCAACGGCATCGAGGCGGCCCGGCAGATCCGCGCCGACGTCCCCTCCGTGCGCATCGTCGCCCTCTCCATGCACTCCGACCGCCGCTTCGTCGCCGAGATGCTCCGCGCCGGCGCCAACGGCTATCTCCTCAAGGACTGCGCCTTCGACGAACTCTCCAAGGCCATCGAGACCATCCTCACCGGCCAGATCTACCTCTCCAGCCGCATCACCGGCGTCCTCGTCGAGGACTACATGACCCGCCTCACCTCCGACACCCCGCACATGGCCTCGGACATCAGCGCCCGCGAGCGCGAGGTGCTGCAACTGCTGGCGGAGGGGAAGACCACCAAACAGGTGGCCCTCAAGCTCCACCTCAGTCCCAAGACGGTCGAAACACATCGCCATAACATCATGAGGAAGCTCAAGATCGACAACATCGCGGAATTGACAAAATACGCCATCCGCGAAGGACTTACGGACATCCGGGAGTGACGCTTCCGGCTCCGTTCGCCTTCAACTTACGTCGAGACAAGGCTCTCAGGGCGGCTCTAAGGCTTTGAGAGCCTTTCTTTAGGGACAACCCCGATTGATGTCCCCCCGCCCCCTCGGCTAAACTTCGTTCGTTGTTGATGCGTCTCCCTCTCGGTAGCGCTTGGGGAAAACCCTCAGGAAGCGTTCGGCATGTCCGTCCCCCGGCCTTTGCCGGACGCTTCCCCCCAAGTCGTCTTCCTCTGCCGACGAGGCGAGCCCATCGGCAACGATTCGCAGGGCGGACGTACGCCGGACGTGCTTCCCCTCCAGGGCTCGTCCGGTTTCTCACGGGCAAGGGGCGCCCCCCACCGGTGCCCCTTTGCCTTGTACCCCCCCCGGCACATAGCCACTCCGTCAGCCACATCGCCTTACCCCATTTTCGGTCTGGATATCAAGCATATCAAGGATATCAGCCTTCCCTGCATACCAGCTCTTCATCGTTTCTCCAACCTACTCCTCGCGGCCGACGGGTTGAAGGTTAAGCGTTGAAGGTTGAAGGT
>JBBIVY010000048.1:0-26204 GCA_037439485.1 Planctomycetota bacterium
CTAAGAGCCGCATTTGATATGTTCGCGTCGGGGGGCTCCTTTGTGTGCCACTGGCGAGTAAGCCGTCAGCGGCACGCAAGAGCGGAGCAGAGGCGCAGAACCGGGGAGCAAAGGACTTGGCGAAACGTTCGCGACAACTGACGCTGACGGGCGATTTCCTGGCGGCGCGGGAGATGCGGGAGCTGGCGCCCTTCGCGGCGCAGAGCAACGACTCGCGCGGGCGGAGGCATCCGGAGGCGGAGCACGCCTATCGCCCGCACTACATGCGCGACCGCGACCGGATCATCCACTGCACCGCCTTCCGGCGCCTGGAATACAAAACCCAGGTCTTCGTCAACCACGAGGGCGATTACTACCGCACGCGCCTGACGCACACCATCGAGGTCGCGCAGATCGCGCGCATCCTCGCCCGGATATTGCGCACCAACGAGGACCTCACCGAGGCGATCGCGCTCGCCCACGACATCGGCCACACCCCCTTCGGACATTCCGGCGAAGACGCGCTCAACACGGCCATGCGCGAGGACGGAGGATTCGAGCATAACCTCCACGGACTGCGCGTCGTCGACGAGCTGGAGCATCGCTATCCCGACTTCCCCGGGCTCAACCTCACCTACGAGGTGCGCGAGGGAATCGCCAAGCACCACACGACGCACGACCACCCCGTCGCGACCGCCGAGTTCGACATGTCCGAGCGGCCGCTCATCGAGGCGCAGATCGTCGACGTGGCCGACGTCATCGCCTACAACTCGCACGACATCGACGACGGGCTCAAGTCGGGCCTCCTCGCCGAAGAACATCTCGAAACCTGCGCCCTCTGGCGACAGGCCCGAGAGGCCGTCCACGGCCGATGGGGAGATCTGCCCGCCGAGGTGCGCCGGGTGCAGGCGGTGAGGCAGCTCATCAACCTTGAAGTGACCGACGTCCTCGAGGCCACCGAGTCCAGGCTCCAATGGCTCAAGCTCGATTCCCCCGACGCGGTCCGCCGGTGCGAAAGCAACGTCGTCGCCTTCTCCGACCGCATGGTCGACCTCAAGCGCGAGCTCGAGGCCCTGCTGATGGTCGAACTCTACCGCCATCATCGCGTGGTGAAGATGGCGAACAAGGCCCGGACCTTCCTCATCGATATCTTCAAGGCCTATGAAGCCGACACGCAGCAGCTCCCTCCCGAACACCAGCAGCGCATCCGCGATGAGGAGGAAAGGCTGAAATCCACCCTCCCCTCCGGCGCCGCCCCCGCCTCCGACCAAGCCAAGGCCCTGCACGCAAAGGCTGTCCGGCGCGTGGTTTGCGACTACGTGGCCGGCATGACCGACCGCTACGCGCAGGAGGATTACCTGAAGCTTTTCGCCCCTTGGGAACGCGTGTAACTTCCCCCCTTGAAAAACTGCTGAACAGGCTATAATGATGTAGCATGTCCCGCGACGGAAACGTATCCATTATTGGCGCGCGGGGCCGTTTCAAGTATTGTGGCTTCAAACTAACGAATGTCCGATGGGTTTCCCGACCGGTTGGCGGGACGTCGGTAACGCGCGGCGGCGAGAGCGGCCGTGATTGATCCTCATCATAGGCGCAGGCGCCCCCGTTCATCCGGGCGCGGCGCGGGAGGCAGGAAGTGAAGATTTCCATTTGGGTGGTGCGGGTTGCGTTTGTCGGGGTGGCGATGTATCTGGCCTGGACGCTGGGCGACATCATCGCCAGCACCCATTCTTCCGGCGGGCCGGAGATGGTTCAGCAGGCCGAGACCACGCACTATTTCGCCACGCTGGTGTCGCTCCTGGTGGGGCTGCTCGTGGCGGGGTCGATCGTCACGCTGGACGTGCTCTTCCAGAAGAAGACCGTGGCGACGATCGTGTCGCTGGTGCTGGCGATCATCGTCGGGGTGCTTCTGGAGTGGATGGTCTCGCGCATCGTCCAGGTGTCGGGCGCGGCGACCAAGATCGAGCCGAACCTCTGGTCGTGGATCGAGCTGACGATGCTGGTGCTCTTCTGCTACGTGGCCATCACCACCATCCTGCAGACGCGCGAGGACTTCCGGCTGGTGATCCCCTACGTGAAGCTCTCCCAGGAAGGCCAGGAGGTGACGCCCTTCGTGCTGGACACGTCGGTGATCATCGACGGGCGCATCGCGGACATCGCCGAGACGGGGGTGCTGGACAACACGCTCGTGGTGCCTCGGTTCGTGCTGAACGAGCTTCAGGGAATCGCCGACTCGGCCGACCGCCTCAAGCGCAACCGCGGCCGGCGCGGGCTCGACATCCTCAAGCGCCTGCAGGAGTGCAAGCGCACGCGCGTCGAACTCCGCGACATCCTCACCGAGACGGAGGAGGCCGTGGACACGAAGCTCATCCGCACGTCCAAGGCGATCCGGGGCCGCGTCGTCACGAACGACTTCAACCTTAACAAGATCGCGCAGCTCCAGGACGTGGAGGTCATCAACATCAACGACCTCGCGCAGGCGCTGCGGCCGGTGGTGCTGCCGGGCGAGGAGATGGAGGTGAAGATCCTGCGGCCGGGCGAAGAGGCGGGCCAGGGCGTCGGGTACCTCGAGGACGGCACGATGGTTGTCGTCGAGCAGGGCCGCGAGATGATCGGCCAGAAGGCGGTCATCACCGTGAACAACGTCTACCAGACGAGCGCCGGGCGGATGATCTTCGGCCGGCCCAGCAACGCTCCGCCGAAGAATGCGCCTCCCCCGAGAAAGGCCCCGCCCCAGGCATGATCCGGGAAAACTCCGTCTCCGTCATCGTCGTCGCCGCGGGCGAAGGCCGCCGCATGAAGTCCGGCACGCGCAAGCCCTGGCTCGATCTCGCCGGGACGCCCATCGTCGAGCGCACCGTCGCGCGCTTTGCCGCGCTCGACTTCGTCCGGCGAATCGTGCTCGTGGTTCATCCCGAGGACATGGGACGGGCCACGGTCCTCGCGTCGAAGGTCGACAAACTCATCGTCACGCCCGGGGGCGCCCACCGCGTCGAATCGGTGCGCCTGGGGCTCGATCTCGCAGGCAAAGACGTCGATCTGGTCGCCGTGCAGGACGCCGTCCGCCCGTTCGTCGGCGAGGACATGATCCGCCGGACGTGCGAGGCGGCGCTCGAGGTCGGCGCGGCGCTGCCCGTGGCGCCGGTGCTGGCGACGCTGAAAGCAGTTGACCC
Source organism: Planctomycetota bacterium (assembly GCA_037439485.1). GTDB lineage: Bacteria > Planctomycetota > DG-23 > DATKVD01 > DATKVD01 > JBBIVY01. Next base: position 3,153 of record JBBIVY010000048.1, read on the forward strand.
GAAGTCGTCGCGCGTCCGGTGCACGGTCCCGCGCGAGGGGCTTTTCGAGGCGCAGACGCCGCAGGTGTTCCGCGTCGCGGTTATTTGCCGGGCCTACGCGGCGCTCCGGTCGAACGACGTCACCGACGACGCGCAGGCCGTCGAGCTTCTGGGCGAACCCGTGGCGGCGGTCGAAGGCTCGCGGCACAACATCAAGATCACGACGCCGGAGGATTTGAAGCTGGCCGAGACGATCCTCCGGATGGAGGGCTAGGCGATGGGTTTCACGGAAGGGTTCTTCCTGGTGCTGGGCGTGTTCATCGGCGTGGTGGGCATCGCGTTGGTGCGGTGGCTCGTGCTGCGCCGGCGAAGGCGCCTGGCGGAAGACCTGATCGAGGAGATGAACGCGTTCAACGGGCAGATCCACCGGCTGAACGAGCGGCTCGGGGAGCTGTCGAAATCGATCGAATCGCGGGCGCAGGCCGGCACGACGCCGAACCCGATGGAGCTGGCCGAGACGCTCGGCGAGATGAACCGCATCCTCCGCGAGATCCGCGAGTTCTTCGCCCGCCAGGAGGCCGCCGAGCTCGAAGGCTCCGACTTCCTCACCCCCGCCGAGGCCGAGCGATTCCGCCGGATGCGCGAGATCACCTCCGACGAACTCTCCCGGGCCGACTGGGACGACCTGCTCGACAAGCTTCGCTAGTCCCCTTCCCGCCGGGGCCGCTTACGGCTGGATTCCCAGGGCCCGGAGCTTCCGATAGAGCGTGCGCTCGCCGATGCCGAGGAGTTTCGCGGCCTCCACGCGGTTGCCGCGCGTCAGGTCGATCGTGTCGCGGATGAGCTGCTCCTCCGCCGCCACGAGCGACATGGGCGCGACGACGCCGACGGGCCGCGTCCTATCGGCGGGCACCGCGTGAATGTGGTCGGGGATGTCCGCGATCTCCAGCGTATCCTTCGTGGACATCACCACCATGTTCTCAACGCAGTTCCTCAACTCGCGGACGTTCCCCGGCCACGTGTAGCGCACGAGAACCCGCCGCGTGTCGGGGCTGATCTGCAGCGCGGGCTTCTGGTATTGCTCGCGGAACTCCCGGAGAAAGTGGTCGAGGAGCATGGGGATGTCCTCGGGCCGCTCGCGCAGGGGAGGCAGCTTCAGCGTGACCACCTTCAGCCGGTAGTAGAGGTCGTGGCGGAAGCGCCCGTCGTCGACCGCGGGGCCGATGTCCCGGTTCGTCGCGGCGATGACGCGGACGTCCACCTGGATCGACTCGTTCGACCCGACGCGGCGGATGTCTCCGTCCTCGAGGACGCGCAGCAGCTTCACCTGCGTCTCCATCGGCATGTCGGCCACTTCGTCGAGGAAGAGCGTGCCACCGTCGGCGTATTCGAAGAGCCCCTCGCGCGCGGCCACGGCGCCCGTGAAGGCGCCCTTCTCGTGCCCGAAAAGCTCGCTTTCGAGGATGTCGCGGGAGAGCGCCGCGCAGTTGAGCGCGACGAACGGACGGACCTTCCGCGGGGAATTCTGGTGGATGGCCTTCGCCACAAGCTCCTTGCCGGTGCCGGTCTCGCCCAAAATGAGCACCGTGGCGTTGGTCGGGGCCACGCGGCGCATCACGGAGTAGATCTCGCGCATCGAGGCGGAGTTGCCGACGAGGCCCTCGAACCCGTAACGCTCGTCGAGTCGCTCCTCCAACTCCTGCGCCCGGCGGACGAGACCACGTTTTTCGAGGGCGCTCGCCACCACGGCGCGAAGCTCGTTGAGGTTGATCGGCTTCAGGAGGTAGTTGAACGCCCCCTTCTGCATCGCGTCCACGGCGCTCTCCACCGTGCCGTGGCCGGTGACGACGATCACCTGGATGGCCGGGTCGATGGCGTGGGCCTCGGCGAGCACCGTCATGCCGTCGATGCCGTGCATCACGAGGTCGGTGACCACCACGTCGGCCCCCCGCGCGCGGACCTCGTTCAGCCCCTCTTCGCCCGACGCGGCGAATGCCACCTCGTACCCCTCGCGCTCCAGGCCTTCGGCCACTCCCTCGGAGTGGGCGCGGTTGTCGTCGATCACGACGACGCGGCTTTTGCGGGTCATGGCTACCTCCAAAATCAAATCTCAATCTTCAATTCACAAATCCCAATGAAACTCCAAACTCCAAGTCTCAAAACTCAAATCCTCATTGGCGCGTCCGCCTTGGAATTTGGCGTTTGCGGTTTCCTTGGGATTTGAGAATTGGGATTTGGAATTTGACGCCCTTCGGTCACTCCCCTGCAGGAAGAAACACCGTAAAGGATGTCCCCTTCCCCACCTCGCTGTGAACGCGGACGCTGCCGCCATGCTCCTCGATGATGCGGCGGGCGGTGGGAAGGCCGAGGCCGGTGCCGCGTTCCTTGGTGGAGAAATAGACGTCCCAGATGCGCGGGAGGTGGTCGGGGGAGATGCCGGAGCCGGTGTCGATGAAATCGATCTCGATCCCGGCGGGCCGGGAGACGGCGCGCGTGCGGACCATGAGCTCGCCGCCGGAGGGCATGGCCTGCTTGGCGTTGATGACGATGTTGAGGAAGGCCTGCTTGAGCCGCGCGGCGTCGATGCGGACGGGATGGAGCCCCGGCGTGAAACCGCGGCTGATGCGCACGCCCGTCTGCGTGGCCTCGGGCGTCACGAAGTCCAGCATCTCGTCAAGCAGGCGGTTGACGTCGAGCGGCTCCAGCTTCAGCTCGTGCGGACGGGCGTAACGGAGGAAGTCCTCCAGCACCTCCTCCAACCGGCGCACCTCGCGACGCAGCGTCCCGACGCGCATGAGCAGCTTGCCGGCGCCGCCCTCGGGCAAATGCCGGAGGTCCTCGTCGAGAAGCTGCAGGTTGATGCTCATCGTGCTCAGCGGGTTCTTGATCTCGTGCGCCAGGCCCCCCGCGAGCCCCCCGAGCGTCGCCATCCGATCCGCCTCGCGCGCCCGACGCTCCACGTCGCGCATGTGGCGCAGCCGCCTCCACGCCACGAGCCCCGCGGCGAGCGCCCCGATTGCGATGCCGGCGACCAATCCGATGACAGTCCCCACGGAAGGCGGCTCCATTTTTGGCAGTCAAGACTGCCGGGTTGGCAGGTCCTCAAATCCTCGCCTGCCGTTTTGGCAGTCCTATGGGCAAAAAAAACCGGGGGCCCGAAAGCCCCCGGCTGTGCGAATTACTGGGCGGACATCCTCGTCACGTTTTCCGCGTGGAGGCCCTTCTCGCCCTGCACGATGTCGAACTGAACCTCTTCACCGTCGGCGAGCTTCTTGAAACCGTCGCCCTTGACATTGGAGTAATGAACGAACACGTCCTCACCGCTCTCCTGCGCGATGAAGCCCCATCCTTTGCGCACGTCAAACCACTTCACCTTCCCAACAACCATGACTAAACTCCTTCGAAACAGGTAGCTCTGCCGGACCGACCGGCAATGAAACTCGAAAGAACCACTTACGCCTGCGGCGGCTGCTCCGGAGCCGGAGAAGCGGGAGGAGCCGGAGGCGGCTCCTGCGCCGGGGGCGTCTGAGGAGGCGTCTGGGACGACGGACCGGACTGCGGCCCGCGATCGCCGCCGCGTCCGCCACGGTCACCGCCACGTCCGCGATCGCCGCCGCGTCCGCCACGGTCGCCACCCCGTCCACGATCCCCGCCACGTCCGCCACGGTCGCCGCCGCGGCCACGATCGCCGCCGCTCGGAGGCTGCTGGCTGCCGGCCGGCGAGCCGCCGGCTGCGTCGCCCATGGCCGCCTTGCGGCTGAGCTTGATGCGGCCCTGCTCGTCGATGAGGATGACCTTGACCTGAACCGTGTCGCCTTCCTTGACGACGTCGGCGACGTTGCGGACGTACTCATTCGACAGCTCGGAGACGTGGAGCAGGCCGTCGGTGCCCGGAAGGATCTCGACGAACGCGCCGAAGTCCTTGACGGAGACGACCTTGCCGGTGTAGATGCGGCCGATCTCGGGGGTCGCGGTGAGGCCCTCGACCTTCATGCGGGCCTTGTTGACCGCCTCGGTATCGGGGCCGGCGATGGTGATCGTGCCGTCGTCCTCGATGTCCACCTGGCAGCCCGACTCCTCCTGGATCGCGCGGACCATCTTGCCTCCGGGTCCGATCACCGTGCCGATCTTGTCGATCGGGACCTTGATCTTCACGAGGCGCGGCGCGTAGGCGGAGATCGCCTCGCGCGGCTTCTGGATGACGGAGAGCATCTTGCGCAGGATCTCGATGCGTCCGGCGCGGGCCTGCTCGAGGGCCTTGGACATGAGCTGCCGGCTGATGCCGCCGATCTTGATGTCCATCTGGATCGCCGTGATGCCGCGCGCCGTGCCGGCAACCTTGAAGTCCATGTCGCCGTAATGGTCCTCGGCGCCCTGGATGTCGCTCAGAACGACCTCGCCCTGCGGCTCCTGCACGAGGCCCATCGCGATGCCCGCGACGGGATACTTGATCGGCACGCCCGCGTCCATGAGGCAGAGCGTGGCGCCGCACACCGTCGCCATCGACGACGAGCCGTTGGACTCGAGGATGTCGCTGACGATGCGGATGGTGTAGGGGAACTCGGTCTCGTCCGGGATGACCGGCTCGAGCGCGCGCTCGGCCAGCGCCCCGTGGCCGATGTCGCGGCGGGACGGCCCGCGAACCGGCTTGACCTCGCCGACGCTGAACGGCGGGAAGTTGTAATGGAGCATGAATCGCTGCGTGTACTCGTCCACCAGGCCCTCGACGCGCTGCTCGTCGCTGACGGTGCCGAGGGTGGCCATCACGAGCGCCTGGGTCTCGCCGCGGGTGAAGACGGTGGAGCCGTGGGTGCGCGGGAGGACGCCGACCTCGATGGAGATCGGGCGGATGTCGGTGACGCCGCGGCCGTCGGGCCGCTTGCCGCCGAGGATGAACTTGCGCACGATCTCGCGCTCGAGTTCCGTGAAGGCGTTGGAAGCCTGGGTCTTCGTGTACTTCGGGGTCGCGCCTTCGACGCCGATGCCCAGCTTGTCCATGAGGGCCTTCTTCAGTTCGGCGATGGCCTTCTCGCGGTTCTTCTTGCCTTCGACAAAGTTGAGCTGATCGAGCTTGGTGCGGCACATCTCGCTGACGACGCACTTGAGCTCGGTCTGGTCCGGAACCACCGGCTGCGCCTGCTTCGGCTTACCGCACTGCTTGCGCAGGTCGTCCATCATCGCGACGATCTCGCGGACGGCCGCGTGGGCGAACTCGATCGCATCGGCCATGACGGCCTCGGTGACTTCCTTCGCGCCCGCCTCGACCATCATCACCGCGTCCTTCGTGCCGGCGACGATGAGGTCCAGCTCGCTCGTGACCAGCTCCTCATGCGTCGGCATGAGGATGAACTCGCCGTTGATGCGTCCGACGCGCACGGCGCCGACCGCCTCGATGAACGGGATGTCGCTGACGTGCAGGGCCGCGGCCGAGCCGATGACGCTCAGGATGTCGGGGTCGTTCAGCTTGTCGGCGGAGAGCACCATCGCCATGATCTGCAGGTCGGCTTCGTAGCCTTCCGGGAAGAGCGGGCGCAACGGACGATCGATGAGGCGCATCGTGAGGATTTCCTTCGTCGTCGGCCGGCCCTCGCGCTTGATGAACCCGCCGGGGAACTTCCCCGCCGCGCAGGTCTTCTCGCGGTAGTCCACCGTCAGCGGGAAGAAATCCATGAAGGGCGGCTTGGGCCCGGCGACCGCGGTCGACAGGATCACCGTGTCCGCGTACTTCACCAGCGCCGCGCCGTTGGCCTGCTTGGCCAGCGACCCTGACTCAATCGACAGCACGTGCCGCCCGATTCGACGTTCAACTTTGAAACCCATTGTGCATCCTCCTATCCTTGTCCTCTTTCCTCTTTCCGCTTCCGCCAAACCGACGATGCCGAACGTGACCGTTGTCCCGTTAACGACCTACGGAAATTCGAAAGACGAAATTCGAAACTCGAAGAAGGAGCGCCTCCCACGGAAGGGCGTCCTGTTCGAGTTTCGTATTTCGAGTTTCGGGTTTCAGCGCTTCGGATGGCGCATCGTTGCGACAGAATCGCCCGTCGTGGCGTCTGGAGGAAAAGGTCCCCGGCGGGAACGTGAGCCTTCAACGCTTGCGTGGGATATCGCCCTGTGCCGACCGCGTCCGCGGCGTTCACCTTCTAAGCCCCAGCTTCTGGATGAGCTTCTGGTAGCGGCTGCGATCCGTGGCCGTGAGATACTTGAGCAGCCTCGACCGCTTGCCGACCATTTTCAGCAACCCGCGCCGCGACGCATGATCCTTCATGTGCGACTTCAGGTGCCCGGTGAGGTGGTCGATCCGCTGCGTCAGGAGAGCCACCTGAACCTCGGGCGAGCCCGTGTCGCCCTCGTGTACCGCGTATTCCGTGATCGTCTTAGTCTTATTCTCGTCCGCCATAACGCTCGAACCCTTGCCTTGCTAGTGCCTGATTGCTTGAAAAGCCTCAAACTCAATTGTCGGCATTATAACAAGCCGCCCAATCGAACGCAAGTGAATTCCCAGGGAATCGCAAGACAAAGCCAGACGCAACTCTCACGCGGGCAACGCCTTACGCGATTCAGGCCGAATCCTCCGCAAACAGCGCGTCCACGAACTCCGCCGGGTCGAAGACGGCCATGTCGTCTTCCTTCTCCCCCAGACCGATGAACTTGACCGGGATATCGAGCTCGCGGCGGATGGCGACGACGATGCCGCCCTTGGCGGTGCCGTCGAGCTTGGCGAGGAAGAGGCCGGTCACGTTCACATGCTGGCGGAAGTTCCGCGCCTGGGCGATGGCGTTCTGACCGGTCGTCGCATCGAGCACCAGCAGCACCTCGTGCGGGGCGCCGGGGATCTTCTTGGCGAGCACGCGCTGAATCTTGTTCAGCTCGTTCATCAGGTTCGTCTCGGTGTGAAGCCGCCCGGCGGTGTCGACGATGAGCACATCGCACTTCCGCGCTATCGCGGCGTCCGCCGCATCGAACGCCACCGCGGCGGGGTCGGCGCCGGACTTATGCTTGATGATCTCCACACCGACGCGGTGCGCCCAGATCTCGAGCTGCTCGGTGGCCGCCGCGCGGAAGGTGTCGCTGGCGGCGAGGAGCACGCGCTTCCCCTCCCCGCTCAGGCGCTTCGCAAGCTTGGCGATAGAGGTGGTCTTTCCGGTGCCGTTCACGCCGACGACCATGATCACCGTCGGAGGCGCAGGGGCGACAATCAGCCGGTTGTCCTGCTCGACAAGCGACTTCTTGAGGTCGGCCTTAATGAGATCGATGAATTCCGCGCCCTTCTCGATCTTGCGGTCGCGATAGGCGACGCGAAGATCCTCGACGATCTTCGTCGTCGCCTCGACGCCGAGGTCGGAGAGAATCAGCAGCTCTTCAAGCTCATCCAGCGTCTCGGCGCTCATCTTGCGGCCGAACAGCTCCTTCAGGCCGGTGGTGAGCGTGGCCTTGGTCTTGGTCAACCCGGCGACGAGCTTCTTGAAGAATCCGGCCATCTTCAACTCCTGAAAAGCAATTACCAATTCTCAATAACCAATAACCAAGGAAACGCTAAACACCAATTCCCAATGAAGAGTGCGCGACGCCAGCTTCTTCCCGTTCTAGTCATTGGTGCTTGGTGTTTGGCGTTTCCTTGGTCATTGATCATTGGTTATTGGTCATTTCCGTTCGTTTCGAATATCTTCCCGGGGTTCAGAATGCCCCTGGGGTCGAGGGCCTTCTTCAGCGCGCGCATCATGTTCATGTAGACGGGGTCGCAGACGATCGGCATGTACTTCTTGCGCTTGTGCCCGATGCCGTGCTCGCCGGAGATCGTGCCGCCGAGTGAGGCGGTCAGCTCATACAGCTCGCCCAGCAACTTCGGCAGCGTCTCGTGCCAGCGGTCGAGCGACCAGGCGGGGTTCATCACGGGCGTCGCGTGCAGGTTGCCGTCGCCGGCGTGACCGTAGCAGGGAATCGGGCAGTCGTACTTCCGCGAAAGCGCCTCGAGCCCGGCAACCATCTTCGGGATGGCCGCGATGGGCACGACCACATCCTCGATGCTCTGGTGCGGCGAGATCACCTTGAACGCCTCGGCGCAGTTCCGCCGGACCTTCCAGATGCGCTCGCTGGTGGTGCGGTTGTCCGCGACATAGACTTCGATGGCGCCCGACGCGAGCGCCTGCTCGCCGATGGCGTCGTACTCGCGCTCCACCACCCCCGCGTCCGCGCCGTCCACCGTCACCAGGAGCATCGCCCCGGCGTCGCCGTAAGGCAGGCTCTCATTGAGATACCGGCACGACGCGGCGGCCGACGTCCGGTCCATGAACTCGATCGCGGTCGGAATGACGCCGCCGCGGGTCATCATGCGCGGCACCGCGGAGATCGCCTCGTCGGGCGTGCGGAAGAGGCACAGGAGATCGACGTTCGCCTTGGGCAGGGGCATCAGCTTGAGCGTGATCTTCGTGAAGATGCCGAGCGTTCCCTCCGAGCCGACCATCAGGTGAATCAGGTCGTAGCCCGTGACGTCCTTCATGAGCTTACCGCCGAGCGGCAGCAGGTCGCCCGTGGGCGTAACGACCTCAAGCCCGGTGACGTATCGCGCGGTGACGCCGTATTTCACGGCCTTGCCGCCACCCGCGTTTTCCGCGACGTTTCCGCCGACGTAGCAGGTTTCGAGGCTCATCGGATAGCCCGCGTAGAAGAGACCGAACTCACGGACGCGCTCGTTGATTTCGTTGGTGACGACCCCCGGCTCGACGACGACCATCATGTTCGCGCGGTCGACATCGAGGATGCGGTTCATCCGGTCGAACGCGATGACGATGCCGCCGAAAAGCGGCACCGCCCCGCCGGAAAGCCCGCTGCCGGCGCCGCGAGGCGTCACCGGAACGCGCTCGCGGTTGGCAAGCTTCATGATCGCGCAGATTTCCTGCGCCGACTCCGGCCGCACGACACACTCGGGCAGATGCGCATATTCCTTCTCCGCGACCTCATCGTGCGAATACGCTTCGAGCTTGTCCGCGTCGCCGAAGATCACGAACGCCTCGCCGACGATCCGGCGGAGTTCATCGACGATCTTCAAGGTAACGGGCTTGTAGGGCATTCGAGAATGACCAATGATCAATAACCAATAGGGCTATGCACTTGACTCCACCTACTCTGCATTAACGTCAATGCACATAACGCTTTACGGCTTGTGGGCACGCATGGGCACGGCTTCACCGCAACCGTCGGCGGTGCAATCGGTTGCGTTGAATCTGGTGGAGTCAAGTGCATAGCCCTATTGGTCATTGATCATTCGCCTTCCCCTCCCGGAGCGCCTTCACCAGCGCCGGGACGACGTCGAACAGGCTGCCGACGATGCCGAAATCGGCGACGTTGAAGATCTGCGCGTCCGGGTCCGTATTGATCGCGACGATGATCTCGCTCGTCTGCATCCCGGCGAGGTGCTGAATGCTGCCGGACACGCCGACGGCGACATAAAGCTTGGGCGTCACGGTCTTGCCGCTGAGGCCGACCTGGTGCGGATAGCTGAGCCACCCGCGGTCCACCACGTCTCGCGAGGCGCCGAGCGCGGCTTCGAGTTCCTTCGCCAGCGCCTCGACGACCTTCACGTTCTCGCCCTTCTTGATCCCCCGCCCCGCCGTGACGACGATGTCCGCGTCCTGAAGCGCGTGCTTCTCCTCGTTCGACTGAAACGCCACGCGCTTGATGCGGCTCGCGAGAGACTCCGCGGGCGCCACGAGCCGGATAATCTCGCCCTTGCGTCCCGCCGTCCGCTCCGCCGGCCGCATCGAGCGGGGCCGAACGGTCGCCATCTGCGGGCGATGCGAAGGCGTCTTGATCGTCGCCAGGATGTTCCCGCCGATGGCGGGGCGAGTCTGGAGCAGGTTGCCCGTGTCACCCTCGATGTCGAGCACGGTGCAGTCGGCGGTGAGCCCGGCGTTCGCCTTCACCGCGACGTAGGGCATGAGCGTGCGGCCGAGCGACGTCGCGCCCGCGATGACGATCTCCGGCTTGCGCTCGGCGAGAAGCCTCAACATGCACGCGGAATACGGCTCGACGAGGAATTCAGCAAGCCCCGGCGCCTCCATCGCGATCACGCGGTCGGCCCCGCGCTCGATCACCTCGCGAAGGTCCGACTCGTCGATCGCGTGGCCGAAGATCACGGCCGTCAGGTCCGTCCGGCGCTTGTCCGCAAGCTCGCGCCCTCGCCGCAGAAGCTCGTGAGTGATCCGCTGCACGCGCCCCTTCGACTGCTCGCCCAGTATCCAGACGCCGCGATGAGAGCTCTTGTCGGTGGTGAGCATCAGATCACCTCCTTCGACTTCAGGAAGGCGACCAATTCTCCCACCGCGGCCTGGACGGCGGATTCGTCCTTCGCCACAACCTTTCGGCACGCGCGGGCGACCTTGGGCTTGAAGATCTTCACGACGCGCGTCGGAGAGGCGTTGAGCCCGACCTCCTCCCTCGGCGCGGAGACCTCGTCCGGACCCCAGATCGGTATCTCCGCGGCGCGCGCGCGACGCTTGCCGCGAAGGGTGGGCAGGCGCGCCTCGCCGATTTCCTTGACGACCGTGAGCACCGCGGGCAACTCCACGTCCAGCACCTCGTGCCCGTCCTCCACCAACCGGCGCACGCGAATATGCTTCGCATCCACTTCGTCTATCCCGCCGACGTAGGTCGCAACGGGCAAGTCCAGAAACGCCGCGATCCCCGGGCCCACCTGGCCCGTGTCGCCGTCGGTCGCGCGCTCGCCGCAGAGGATGAGGTCGAAATGTCCCAGCTTGCGGATGGCCGCCGAGAGCGCGCGGCCTGTGGCCCAGGTGTCGGAGCCGGCAAACGCGCGGTTCGAGAGCAGTACCGCTGAGTCGCAGCCCATCGCAATGACCTCTCGCAGCGCCGTCATCGCCGCAGGCGGGCCCATCGACAGCGCGACGACCTCCCCGCCCTGCGACTCGCGCAGGCGCAGCGCCGCCTCCACCGCGTAGAGGTCGAGCGGGTTGACGATGGCCTCGACCCCCTCGCGAATCATGGTGCCGGTGGCCTCGTCCATCTTGACGGAACTGGTCTCGGGAACCTGCTTGATCGGACATAAAATGCGCATCGAAGTCTCCACTGGAAGAACGGTCGCGCTGTTCTATCAACGACGGGCCGCAAAGTCAACAATCGCTTGCACGAGGCCCGCGGCAGTGTGCTCCTTCGCTTCGACCGAGACGTCGAGGCCGAGCAAGCGCATCGTCGCGCTCGTCACGGGGCCTATGCTGGCATAAGAGACCTTGTCCTTGAGGCCGTCGAGCGCCTCCCTGCCGACGATCTCAACGAACCCCTCGACGGTCGACGAACTGGTAAACGTAACGATGTCGCCGTCGCCGCGCCGCACGCGGCGGAGGGCCTCCGCCGGCGGCTCCGCATGGGTGATCGTGCGGTAGAGCGCAAGGTCGGTCACCTCCGCGCCGAGCCTCTCAAGACCCTCGCGCAACTCCTTTCGCGCGATGTCGCTGCGGGGAAGCAGGACCTTCCGCCCCCGGATATCGCAAGGCGCGATCTCCTGCACGAGCGACTCGCCGTCAAAATGCGCCGGCCTGAAGTCCGGCAGGATAGACCGCTTCGAAAGCGCGTCGGACGTCGCCGGGCCGATGCACGCAACCCGGGCCGTCTGCAGCGCGCGCGCGTCGAGGCTCAGCTCGGCCATCCGTTCGAAGAAGAACTCCACAGCCGTGGGGCTCGTGAAGATGAGCCAGTGATAACGGCCGAGGCTCTGAAAGACGCCGTCTGCTTCCGCGCTCCGCGGCAGCCTGCGCGTCTCTATCGTGGGAAGCGAGATGACCTCCGCCCCGAGTTCGCCGAGCGATTCGGCGAGGGCGACAGCCTGTCCCTCCGGCCGCGTGTTCACGATGCGCCTGCCGAAGAGCGGCCGGGCCTCGAAGACGTTCAACGCCCCGGGCAGTCCCGCCACGGCGCCGACGACCGTGATGGCGGGAGGCTCCATGTGCGCGTCGGCCGCCTTCTGTGCGAGGTCCGCGAGTGTCTCGCGGATGCTCCGCTGGGAAGGCGTGGTGCCGCTCTGGATGCACGCAGCGGGAGTCTCGCCGGAAAGGCCCGCAGCCATGAGGCGAGAGGCGATGGAACCGAGTTGCCTGACGCCCATGTAGAAGACCAGCGTTCCGCCGGTCGCGGCGAGCGCGGAGTAGTTGAGATCGCTTTCCGGCTTCGTCGGATCCTCGTGCCCCGTGATGAAGGTGACGCACGACGCCAAGCCGCGATGAGTTACGGGAATCCCCGCCGAAGCGGACACCGCGACCCCCGCCGTCACGCCGGGAATCACCTCGAAGGGAACGCCCGCATCGAGCAGCGCAAGCGCCTCCTCGCCCCCGCGCCCGAAGACATAAGGGTCGCCGCCCTTCAGCCGAACAACAACCTTCCCGGCCTTTGCCTTCGCTATAAGTACCTCGTTAATAAGGGCTTGTGTTGCTTTTTGACTGCCGGGCACCTTGCCGACATCGATCATCTCGGCCCTCTCCGGGGCTTTGGCGAGGATGGCAGGGGAGACGAGGCGATCATAGACCACGACCTCCGCGGAGGCGAGGGCATCAAGCGCCCCCGTGGTGATGAGCCTCGGGTCGCCGGGACCGGCGCCGGCCAGAATGACGCGACCGATGGGCAAGTGTATTCGTCCCCCCGATGCGGCTGCGAAGAAGCCGGGCACGGTCCCGACACGTCGGGATGCCCCTGCAAAAACATCAACAAACAACAACCGAATGCCGATGTAAAGACACGTGCTGAAGCGACTCATCCACGGCCAATTTCGGAGCTGCCATGGTCCGCAAAGCGACGAGCGAGACGCAGGACAGGCGACGCAATCCCCGATATCTGGCCTATATGCCCATCGAGATCCGCCGACGCAAGCGCGGCTCGAAGGGGTGCGTAAAGAAGACCTACAACGCCTACTGCATCGACATCTCAAGCAACGGCATCCGGTTCGCCACGGCGGAGCTTTTCCAGTTGGGCGAGACGCTGGAGCTGACGCTCGGGGCCCCGGACGGCGGCGACGAGATCACCTGCGAGGCCGAGGTCGTGCGCGTAGCGCGCGCGCCGCAGCATTACGAGGTCGCCGCGAAGATCGCGCAGGTCGTGACGGAAGCCGAGCCATCCCCCGCGTCCGCGGCGCGGAAGGCCTGAGCGCACCGGCCCGCATCACCCCGCCTGACGCTTGCGCCTGGCGCGCTCCGAGAGCCAGCAGGCCCAGATCCCCACTTCGTAAAGCACCACGATCGGCAGCGTGGCGAGAATCAAGTTGACGGGGTCGGTCGTCGGCGTGATGATCGCCGCGACGATCAGCGACGCGATGATGAAGAGCCGACGCTTCGACGAGTACATCTTATAGGTGAAGATGCCGATCTTGGACAGGATGAGCATCACCACCGGCAGCTCGAAGACAATCCCCATCACGAAGGCCATCATCACCACAAACATGACCGTCGAGTCGATCTCGGGCAGGATGCGGACGTTCATGTCGACCGCGACGCTGACGAGGAACTGAACGCCGTAGCGCACGAGGATGTAGTAGCTGAAGACGGTGCCCGCGAGGAAGAGCCCCGCGGTGACCGGGGCGAAGATATAGACGTAGTGCCGCTCGTTTTCGTGGAGGCCGGTGCCGACGAATTTCCAGATCTGGTAGGCCACCCACGGGCTCGACAGAAAGAGCCCGACGATGAACGATATCTTGAAGTAGACCATCAGCGGGGTGATGACGTTGGTGGAGATCAGCCGGAGCTCGTCGGGCTTGTAATAGTTGGTGCCGTCGGGAAGCTTGGCGTTGCGCAGAGCGTCGATGATGGGCTTCTGGAGGAAGTTGACCAGTTCCGTGCCGTAGCATCCGGCCACGGTCGTGATGAGGATGACCCCGATGGTCGCATACCAGAGGCGGCGCCTCAACTCGTCGAGGTGCTCGCCGAAGGACATGTGCCGGTCTTCGCTCATGAGGCGCATTCCGCGGAGGCGGGTCGGGCCGGCCCCTCCGTGAGCCGACTGCGAGATATTATACTCCGTCCGGCGCGGCGCCGCAAGGCGGCAGCGGATGGCGGGTGCGAAAATCGCTTGAAATCCGACGGCGGATCGGGTAGCATGTCATGGCGTCGAACGTCCGAACCTGAGCCTTTTTCGAGGGAACGCACGTGGCCAAGGTACACAGCGGCAAGCTGATCGGCACGGGACTCAAGTTCGCCGTCGTCGTCAGCCGGTTCAATGAGTTCGTCACCTCCAAGCTCCTCTCCGGGGCGATGGACGCGCTGGTGCGCCATGGCGTCAGCGAGGGCGCCGTCGAGGTGGCGTGGGTGCCGGGGGCGTTCGAGATCCCCTTCGCGGCGCAAAGGATGGCCGCGTCGAAGAAGTTCGACGGCGTCATCTGCCTGGGCGCGGTCATCCGCGGGCAGACGCCGCATTGGGAGTTTATCGCGGGCGAGGTGGCCAAGGGCATCGCGAAGATCGGCATGGACACGGGCGTGCCGACGGTGTTCGGCGTGCTGACGACCGACACGCTGGAGCAGGCGATCGAGCGCGCGGGAACCAAGAGCGGCAACAAGGGCGTCGACGCCGCGATGAGCGCGATCGAGATGGCGAATCTGCTGAAAGAGATCTGAGTTGCCGTTTCCTGTAGGGGCACGGCATGCCGTGCCCGCTCTTGATTCCCCGGGGAAAACACGGGCATCCCGACGCGTCGGGATGCCCCTACAAAAGAACAGAGCTCTTTAATGCGCAAACGCACCCGGGCCAGACAACTCGCCCTCGAAGTGCTGTATCAGGTGGACCTGCTCGGCGCCGGCGCCCTCGCCGAGGCGCTGGGCGACATGTCGGATCGCTGCGAAGATCCCCAGGTGAGCGCGTTCGCCGCGTCGCTCGTGCGCGGAACGCTCGACCGGGTCGCCGACATCGACGCGATCATCCGCAAGGTCGCCGAGAACTGGGACCTCGCGCGCATGGCCACCGTCGACCGCAACGTCCTGCGCCTCGGCGCGTTCGAGCTGCTCCACCGCGAGGACATTCCGCCCAAGGTCTCCATCAACGAGGCCATCGAGCTGGCCAAGATGTATTCCACCGCCGAGAGCGGCACGTTCGTCAACGGCATCCTCGACCGCATCAAGAATTCCTACGCGCCGAAGGAGAAGGCCTCTCCCGCGTCCGCGGACGAGCCCGCCGGCGGGGCGGCGGAGAACACGGAAGAGACCGACGAGAGCGCCGGGGAGACGGCATGAAGTCCCCCGCCCCGCTCGTGCCGCGCGCGCCCTATAAGGCCGACCTGCACCTCCACACGCGATATTCCGACGGCTCCTACGAACCCGCCGAACTCGTCCGCCTGGCGAAAGACCTGCGCATCGACACCATCGCCGTCACCGACCACGACACCGTCGCGGGCGTCGCGGAGGCGCTGGCCGAGGGCAGGAGAATCGGCGTGCGCGTCATCCCCGGCGTCGAAATGAGCACGGTCCACGACGGCGACGTCGAGACGCACCTCATCGGCCTCTTCGTCGATCCGAACAACGCGGCGCTCGTCGAAACGCTCGCGAGGTCCGCCGAAACGCGCCTTCGGCGGCTCGATCGAATCCTCGAAATGCTTGCCAAGGAAGGCGTCAACCTGTCGCTCGACGAAATCCGCGAGCACACGGCGGGCGAAATCCTCGGGCGGATGCAGGTGGCCGAGGCGCTCGTGCGCTCGAAGCACGCCGGCACAATCACGAACGCGTTTACGCGCTGGCTCGGCATCGGGAAGCCGGCCTACCTCCCAAGCATCACGGCGTCGCCGGAGGAGTGCTGCCGGCTCATCCGCGAGGCGGGCGGCGTCGCGGTCCTCGCTCACCCGGGCGATCGGGTCGAGGAGGAGAAGCTCACCTGGGCCGTGAAGGCCGGGTGCCGCGCGCTCGAAGCGTATTACCCGCTCTATTCGAAACCCGTCACGGAGGCGTGGATCAAGCTCGCGAAAGAGCACGACCTCGGCGTCTCGGGCGGCAGCGACTGCCACGGCTCGCGCAAGGCCAAGGTCTTCATCGGCGCCGTCTGGGTGCCCGAGGAGTGCGTCACGGACCTCGAACGCCGCAGAGGCTAGCCCCCGGGAGTCCCCCATGTCCCACGCAAAGATCGCGTTTCTCGGCGCAGGCTCCTACACCTTCGGCCCCAGCATGATCAAGCAGGCGTTCGTCGAGGACCGCCTTGAGGACATCGAGCTGGCGCTCGTGGACGTCCGTCGCGAGTCGGCCGAACTCATGGCCGCGGTCGCGCGAAAGACCGTCGAGCGCCTGGGGCTCAGGTCGACCGTCACCGCGACCGACCGCCGCGACGAGGCCCTCGCGGGCGCGGATTTCGTCATCTGCTCCGTCGCCGTCCAGGGAGCGAAGCGATTCGACATGGACCGCGACGTCGCGCTGCGCCTGGCCCCGGGACACGTCATCACCGAGTTCGGCGGCATCGCGGGCATCAGCTATTCGCTGCGCCAGATCGCAATGATCGAGGCGGTCGCGGCCGATATGAAGCGCCTCTGCCCCGGCGCGTGGCTGCTCGACGTCGCAAACCCCCTGCCCCGCGTCGTCCAGGCCGCCCACAAACTGGGCGCGCGCACGGTCGGCCTCTGCTCGGCCACCTCGGGCGTCTATGACCTCGCCTGGCGGATGCTCGAAGGGGCGCGCCTGCGCTATCCCTGGACCGAGGCAAAAGACCGCTGGGACGTCACGATGGCCGGGCTCAATCACTTCTCCTGGCTCCTCGCGATGCGCGACCGCAAGACCGGCGAGGATATGCTGCCGAAGCTCCGCGCACGTCTCGACGCGGGAGTCACGACCGACAACCCGCGCTGCGAAGGAATCTGGCGCGAGACCGGATTCATGCTCCTGCCGCACGACGAGCACTGCCAGGACTTCCTCGCGCCCGTGGGCGTCGAGCACTCGCGAACGGAGGCCTTCCACGGCAACCCGTCCGAGCGCGACGAGCGATTGGCGTTCCTGCGCCGGATCGCCGAAGGGCAGGCCGTCATCGAGGACCTTCCCGGCGAATCGTGGGAGCGGCCGATGGACCTCATCGCGGCATTCGTGTTCGGCCGCCCCGCGCGGTTCAACTCCGTCAACCTCATCAATGACGGCCGGATCCCCAACCTGCCGCGCAACATCTTCGTCGAAACGCCGGCCGAAGCCGACGCGAATGGCCTGCGGACGCCGACGCTGCCCCTGCCCGAGAAGACGCTGCCTTACGCCCGGAACGCCGCCGCGGTCACGGAGGCCATCGTCCGCGCCGCGCTCGAGCGCAAGCGATCGCGCGTCCACCAGGCGGTCGCACTCGACCCGACAATCCTTGACAAACGCGCGGGAATTGCTGCAATGGATGCGCTTCTCGTGGCGCACGCGGACATTCTGCCGGCCTATTCCTGAGAGCGATTGCCTGGGCGCCGGCAGAAGGAAAGCCCAACGAGATCCCGGACCAGAATTACACGGAGATCATCTGACATGCAGGACGCAACGAACTACAACCCCGTGACGCCGAGGATCGCCGACGAACTCAGGCAGATCGTCGGGGCGCGATACGTGATCTATAACGACGTGGAGAAGCTGGAGCCCTATTCGCACGACGAGATCCCCGACCGCCGATGGGCGCACGCGCCGGAGTGCGTCGTGCGGGCGGAGTCGGCCAAGGAGATCTCCGAGATCATGAAGCTCGCCAACCGCGAGCGCGTCCCCGTCACGCCCCGCGGCGCCGGCAGCGGGCTTTCCGGGGGCGCGGTGCCCATCTTCGGAGGCATCGTCCTCCTCACCGACCGCATGAACCGCATCCTCGAGGTCGACCGCGCGAACATGATGGTCGTCGTCGAGCCGGGCGTCGTCACCAACCAGATCAACGAAGTCCTCAAGGACGACGGGCTCTTCTACCCGGGATATCCCATGAGCCTCGAAACCTGCTTCATCGGCGGAAACGTCGCCGAGAACGCGGGCGGGGCCAAGGCCGTCAAATACGGCGTCACCGGCCGCTACGTCGTCGGGCTGGAGATCGTGACGCCCGAGGGCGGCATCACGGAGCTGGGCGGCAAGCGCGTGAAGGACGTCACGGGCTATGACCTGATTCACCTCATGGTCGGCTCGGAAGGCACGCTCGGCATCTTCACGAAGATCACGCTGAAACTCCTGCCCCTGCCCAAGGCGAGCGTCGACCTCCTGTGCCTCTTCCGCGCCACCGAACAGGCCATCGCCGCGGTGCCGAAGATCATGACGGAAGGCGGAGTCATCCCCGCCGCGATCGAATACATGGACGAGCCATCGGTGCGCACCGCCTGCGCCTACGTTAACGAAAGCCTTCCCGTCCGCGACTGCGGGGCGATGCTGCTCATCACCGTGGACGGCTCCGACCCGGCGCAGGTGGAACGCGAATACGACGCCATCGGCGAACAGGCCCTCGCGGCGGGCGCCACCGAGGTCTACGTCGCCGACAACCACACCACCAGCGAGCGCATCTGGCGCGTCCGGCGGAACCTCGCCGAGAGCGTTGCGGCCATTTCGCCGCACCAGGCCAACGAGGACCTCTCGGTGCCCATGGCGGCGATCCCTGAGCTCGTGAAGGGGCTGGAGGAATTGGGGAAGAAATACGACGCCCGCGCGTTCTGCTATGGACACGCCGGCGACGGGAACATCCACGCGCGCATGGTAAAGCCGGCCGCCTGGTCCGTCGAACGCTGGCGCGAGACCATGCCGACGATGCTCAAGGACATTTACGCCCTCGCGCGGGACCTGGGCGGCGTCATCTCCGGCGAGCACGGCATCGGCCACAAGCGCAAGGGGTACATGCCCCTCGTCTGCTCCCCGGTCTACATGGAGACGATGAAGGCCGTCAAGCGCGCGCTCGACCCGAACAACGTCCTCAATCCCGGGAAGATCTTCGACGTCTAGGCGGCCACCCGTGCTGCGACTATGGGAAACGAAGGACCGGCTCTCGATCCTTGCGCTCATCCTGGCGAACCTCGCGCCGCTCGCCGGCGTCTTCCTGTGGGGATGGGGCGCCGGGGCCATCGTCCTTCTCTACTGGGTTGAGAACCTCATCGTCGGGCTTTACAACGTGATGAAGATCGCGCTCGCGAAGCCGGACGATTCCGTCCGTGACGAGTTCGGCATGGCGGCCGTTCCGTTCTTCTGCGTCCACTATGGGGGGTTCTGTTTCGCGCACGGCATCTTCGTGCTCCTCCTGGCCTCCGCGGCCAAGGGCGGGGAACCGAGCATGGAACGGGTGCCGGTTCTGTTCGGACAGATCCTCTGGCCAAGCCTCGGGCTCCTCATCAGCCACGGCGTCTCCTTCGTCATGAACACGCTCGTCCATCAGGAATATAAGACCCTTACCGTCCGGAAGCAGGTCTGGCAACCCTACGGGCGAATCGCCGTGCTTCATATCGGAATCCTCCTGGCGATGTTCGTGCTCATGCCGCTGGGAACGTCGGCCGCCCTGCTGGCGGCCCTCGTCGTCGTGAAGACCGGCGCGGACGTTTACCTCTACGCCCGCGCTCACCGGCCGCCGGCGACGGCGAATGCGGACAGCGAGGCGCCGGGTGCCCCGCCGCAGGAAAGTCCTTGAATCCCTTCGTTTCGGGCGTATAATGCCGCTGTTCACTCGATTGCGTCGTTCCACTCCCATCGGAGGAAGTTCACGATGAAGAAATCCATCAGCTACTGGTCGTTCGAGGGCGGGCTGGACGGCAAGAAGCCGATCAAGGACGCGATGACGGAGGCGAAGGCCGCCGGGTACGACTGCATCGAGCTGTGCTTTGCCCCCGGCACGGTACTCGGCCCGGACACCACCGACGTCGAGGCGAAGCAGATCCTCGCCGACGCGAAGGCCATCGGCATCGAGATCTCCAGCCTCTGCAGCGGGATGTACTGGGACACCTCCCTCACCGACGACAACGAGGACGTCCGCGAGAAGGCCTACGATCTCACCGTCAAGTACATCGAGTGTGCCCGGAAGCTCAAGCTCAAGAACATCCTCGTCGTGCCGGGCGCAGTCGACGTGTTCTTCAAGCCCGATTTCAAGAAGGTGCAGTACGACCTCGTCTGGAGACGATCCGTCGCGCAGCTCAAGAAGCTGGCGAAGGTGGCCAAGAAGAACGGCGTCACGATCTGCGTCGAGAACGTGTGGAACAAGTTCCTGCTGAGCCCCATCGAGATGCGCCTCTTCCTGGAGGACGTCGGCTCGGCGAATGTCGCGTGTTACTTCGACGTGGGCAACATCATGCTCTACGGGTTCCCGCAGCAGTGGATCCGCATCCTCGGCAAGAAGATCAAGCGCATCCACTTCAAGGACTTCAAGACCTCCGTCGGCACCGTGGCCGGCTTCTGCGACCTCGGGACCGGCGACGTGCCCTGGGCCGAAATCATGAAGGCTTTCCGCGAGGTCGGCTACGACGGCCCCTGCACCGCCGAGATGATGCCCTGGGACCCCACCCTCATCAAGCGCACCTCCGAGGCCATGGACAGGATTTTCGCGCTGTAAGGAAATGAACAACAACACGGGCCGGTCCCGAGGCACCGGGGTCGGCCCGGTTCATCATCGGGCCGCTTATGTGGCGTAGCCGCCCTCGGCTGCGCCGAAACAGAAAGACCTCCCCCGAGGGCGGGTGAGCCACACCAGAAGAAGAGAACATGAACCGTATCGCGCGCAAGCAGTACTTGAACCCCGAAGTCATCCGCATGGACGTCGACTCGCCGCTCGTCGCGAGGAAACGCAAGGCCGGGCAGTTCGTCGTCCTGCGCGCCCTCGACACGGGAGAGCGTTTCCCGCTCACCATCGTCGATTCCGATCCCAGGGCCGGAACCGTCACGCTCATCTTCCAAGTCGTCGGACGCTCCACCCGCGAGCTCGCGGCGCTGAACGAGGGCGACTCCATCCCCGACCTGCTCGGGCCCCTCGGCCATCCGACCGACGTGAAAAAACTCGGCACCGTCCTCGCCGTCGGCGGAGGCGTCGGCATCGCCCTTCTCTACCCCATCGCCAAGGCGATGAAGGAGGCGGGAAACACCGTCGTTTCCTTCCTCGGCGCGCGCAATACGTCGCTCTTCATCCTCAAGGACGAGATGACCGCCATCTCCGACAAGGCGAACATCATCACGGACGACGGCTCCTCCGGCCGAAAGGGATTCGTCACCGACCTCCTCAAGGAATACCTCGCCTCGGGCTCCAAGGCCGACCTCGTCGTCTGCGTCGGCCCGGCGATGATGATGAAGGCCGTCGTCGCCATCACCAAGCCCGCAAACCTGCCGACGATCGTGTCCTTGAATCCCATCATGGTCGACGGCACCGGCATGTGCGGCGGATGCCGCGTCACGGTAGGCGGCAAGGTGAAGTTCGCCTGCGTCGACGGCCCCGAGTTCGACGGCCTGGCGGTCGATTTCGACGAACTCGTGCATCGTCAGCGGTTCTACCGCGACGAGGAGCAGCATTCGGCGGAGTACTGCAGGCTGAAGCCCCTTTCGTAGGGGGGGCCCGACGCGTCGGGAGGCCCCCGTTCTTCTTCTTTGGGGTTGCGTGGGGCCGAGACGAGAAACGACGCAAGAAACAGAAACACGGGGGGACACATAGGTCCTCCCTACATAAAAGAGAACAAGGATACAACGTGGCCAAGCGTGCGGAAAGACACCCGATGCCCCAGCAGCCGGCGTCGGAGCGCGTGAAGAACTTCAACGAGGTGCCGTTCGGCTATACGCCTGAGACCGCGAAGGCGGAGGCGGCACGGTGCATCAACTGCAAGAACCCGAAGTGCGTCGAGGGCTGTCCGGTCGGCATCGACATCCCGGGCTTCGTCAAACTCATCGCCGAGGGCAAGTTCAAGGAATCCGCCGCGGTGATGCGCGAGTCGAACCTGCTGCCCGCCATGTGCGGCCGCGTCTGCCCTCAGGAGGAGCAGTGCGAGCGCCTGTGCATCCTGGGTGTCAAGTCGAGCCCCGTCGCCATCGGCTACCTCGAGCGATTCATCGGCGATTACGAGCGCATGGAGGGCGCCGGAACGCTGCCGGAGATGGCCAAGCCCACCGGCCGCAAGGTCGCCGTCGTCGGCTCCGGGCCCGCCGGGCTCACCGTCGCGGCCGATTGCGCGCGCATGGGACATTCCGTCACCGTCTTCGAGGCCTTCCACGAGCCGGGCGGCGTGCTCATCTACGGCATCCCGGAGTTCCGCCTGCCGAAGGAGATCGTGCGATGGGAGGTTGAGAAGCTCCGCAAGATGGGCGTCGTCATCCAGACCAACGTCCTCATCGGCCGCACGATCACGCTGGACGAGCTGATGAACGAGCACGGCTTCGGCGCGGTGTTCGTGGGCACCGGCGCGGGGCTGCCGAAGTTCATGAAGGTCCCGGGCGAAAACCTTGCCGGGGTCTATTCGGCCAACGAGTACCTCACCCGCTCGAACCTGATGCGGGCCTACAAGTTCCCGGAATACTCCACCCCGCTCAAGCGCGGCAAGCGCGTCGCGGTGGTCGGCGGCGGCAACGTCGCGATGGACTCCGCGCGCACGGCGCTGCGCCTGGGCGCGGAGAAGGTCGCCCTGCTCTACCGGCGCACGAAGAAGGAAATGCCCGCACGCGTCGAAGAGGTCGAGCGCGCCCAGGAGGAAGGCGTGGACATGCAGTTCCTCGTCAACCCCGTCGAGCTGCTGGGCGACGACAAGGGGCGGCTCGTCGCGGCGAAGATGCAGCGGCAGAAGCTCGGCGAACCCGACTCATCCGGACGCGCGCGCCCCGTGCCCATCGAGGGCGATTTCTACACCATCGAGCTCGACACCTTCATCGTCGCCATCGGCAACGACCCGAACCCGCTGATTTCGCGCACCACCCCGGGCATCAAGGTCACCAGTTGGGGCGGCATCATCACCGACGAGGCCACCGGCGCCACGAGCATGCCCGGCGTCTACGCCGGCGGCGACATCGTCACCGGAGCCGCCACCGTCATCCAGGCCATGGGCGCCGGCCGTCGCGCCGCCCAGGCCATCGACGCCTGGCTCAGGGCCAAGCCGGCTAAGTAGCCCCCCCCCCCCTTTGCGGGGAGGCAGAGCCGCCGGCTCGAAAGGAGCCTCGAAGCCCTCAAATCGCCAAA
>JBBIVY010000049.1:0-22607 GCA_037439485.1 Planctomycetota bacterium
GTTCAGTCGTCCCGAGGAATCGGGGCTCAAACGAAGGAAGAGAGGGGGCGCGCGTTGCTCCTGGACCACGGGCTTGCGCCCGAGGCAACCACCAGACGCCCTGGCGGGCTAACAAACCCGCGTCCTGGGACGGGTTCGGCTTCCCCCAAAACGCTAATGCTCCCTGTCCGGATCTTGCGGTGGACTGCGGACGGTTGTGTGGTAGAATGATGTTAGCTTGCACATGCCGACCGGTTGCCTTCCGAGGGATGCTATGACACGCGCCATCCCGATCATCCTCTGTAGCCTGCTGGTCCTCGTTGCCGCGACTGCCGCGTCGGCGGACGGCTGGTCGGTCTCGGTTCGCGCGGGCGGGGGAGGGGGACAACCTCCCGGGCCCATGCCCGGTCATGCGCCCTATGGCGGCTACGGGGGCTACGGTGGATACGGCGGCTATGGCATCTTCGGCCCGTGGCAGCATCAGCCGTGGGGCCCGCCGGTGCCGTTCTGGGCGCCGGGCTCTTACCTGCCCATCACGCACGGCGGATGGAACATCGGCTACTCCCGCGGCTACGCGGTGGGCGGCTACTGGTTCAACACGTGGCGGCAGCCGATCTACTTCATCTATCCGTGGCCCTATTACGCGGGCACGTATACGTTCTTCGGCGGCGGCATCTTCCCGGACGCCGGCGACGCCGCGGGCGATTTCGACCCGGTTCCCGGTCCCGGCGCTGCCGGCCATGGCGTCTTCCTGGTGCCTGTGAGCGCGCCTCCCGTGCCGCCCGCGGGAGAGCTCGACGGCATCCGCGCCCCTCTGCCCAGGCCCTCGACGAGCGCCGAGGCCTCCGATTCCGGAAACGCCGTCGATCCCTCCCGCCGCCTGGTCGATCCTGCGGCGAAGCTCTTCCGCGCAGGCGCCGTGGATCGGGCCGAGGCCCAACTGGCGAAACTCATCCGCGCCAATCCGTCGGACGCGGAGGTCACGTACAATTACGCCTACGTCCTCCTGCTCGGCGACAAGTACGCGACCGCGACCTATTGCCTCCGCCGGGCCGTCGTGCTCGACGCGAAGCTCGTCCCGAGCGGCGCCGCGGCGATTGCCTCGTTCCACGACTCCAAGGCCTCGGATGCGGCGCTGGCGAGGCTGGACAAGTTTCTCGAAACCCAGCCCAAGGACGCCTCGGCGCGCCTGCTGCGGGCATGGCTGCTCTATCTCGAAACGCGGTTCGACGACTCCCGCGCGGAACTCGCCCGCGTCCTCGATCTCTCGCCCGACGACGCCCAGGCCACCGTGCTTCGCGACGTCCTCAACCCGCCTCTTAAGTAGGGGCACGGCACGCCGTGCCCGTCTTGCTTTTTCTTTCCTCTTGCACACGACACTGCGGCGCGTTACATTCTTCTGGCACGTTCACGCAGCCTGATGCCTCCATGACCGGAGACAAACCATGACGCTTCGACCCTATGTTGCGGCGCTCGGCGTCGCCGTCCTGCTGGCGGTGTCGGCGGGCGCGGTGGCGATCTTTGCCCAGGATGAGACCGTGCCTCCGCCCCCGAAGGAAACGCCGTCCGAAGCCCCGAAGGATGCGCCTTCGGAGACGCCCAAGGATGCTCCGTCCGAGACGCCGAAGGAAACGCCCGGCGATGCGCCCAAGGATGAGCCGAAGGAGACGCCGAAGGTTGAAGGCCCCGCTCCGAAGAGCCCGGGCGGCTCGATTGTCTTGCCGCGGGCTCCGCTCCTCAAGGAGAACACCCGGCTCATCGATATCGAAGGCCTGATCCTCGACCTCAAGGCGGACCTCAAGGTCGGCGACGTCTCGCGCGCGGTCTTCCAGCCGAAGGACGGACTCGGCTACTTCATCCTTCTCGAAAACACGCTCCTCCAGAAGACCCTCGCCGTCACCGCTCACGGCGAACGTCCGGTCCGCGTCCGCGGCACCATCACCGTCTTCAACGGCCGCAACTACCTGATGCTCGACTACGCGGCGGTGAAGCAGGAGTGATCCGAGCCGCCGGGAGGGGCCATGCAGTTCATCCACCCCTGGATGCTCCTCGGGCTGGCGCTCATCCCGGTCGCGGTGCTGCTTCATGTGTTTCGCGCGCCGGGGCGAAGGCATGAGGTCTCGTCCCTCGCCCTCTGGCGCGACGTGCTCCGCCGCACCGTCCCCGAATCGACCGAGAAACTCCGGCGGTTCGACTGGCTGTTGCTCCTCGAAATCCTCGTCATCGCGTTACTCGTCCTAGGGCTTGCGTGGCCGGTCGTCTGGACCGTCCGCCCGCATCGTGTCATGGGTGTCATCTACGACATTTCCGCGAGCATGAAGACGGTCGATTCCGGAGAGAAGACTCGTTTTCAGAAAGCAGAAAGGGCGATGAAACCAGTAGACGCCCAGGCGGAGATAGGTGACGAAGACATCATTTACTGGGGACCGCAGGCATCAGGGCGCGAAGAGACCTCTGAGCCCGCTGACATTGCCGTTGAACCTGAGAGGCTTCTAGTCGATGGGCTTGCCAGAATGGGGACAACTCCGCAGGTCATCTTCCTCATCACCGACAAGCCTCCTGCAAAGATCGACGATCCTCGGGTTCGGATCATCGCCGTGGGTGAGTCATCCAAAAATGCCGGCATTATTACCTTCTCGGGCGAGTGCAAGTCCGACGGCTCGTGCGAGTTGTTCGTTCGCGCCGCGAACTACGCCGGGGCCGAGCAGGCGCGCAGACTCGTCGTCACGAACGCATCGAAGACCCTTGCGTCGGAAGAGGTCAAGCTTTCGCCCAACGGCGGCGCCCTGGACAGGGTGTTCAAGGTGAGGCTCGACAAGAGCGACCCGGTCGTTCGCGTGAGGCTGGAGCCGGTGGGCAGGGACGGCCTCTCCGCGGACGACGAGGTCGCAGGGGTGTTCAAGCCGCTGAGCGTCGTCGTCGAGGGAAAGACGTCAAGTCCCGCTTACGCGCGGCTCTTCGGCGGGCCGGTGTTCGAGGGGACGGCTTACCTCGAAGCTCCCGAGGGCGCGGGCGTCCCGCTCGATTCGCTCCTGATCGCCGAAGGCTTCATCCCGCAATCGCTCGGGGCCATGACGGTCGTCGTCAACCCGCCCGAGGGCGAGATCGCGGGGATTTCCATCGGCAAGGAGCTGCCCTCCGACCCTCCCGCGCAATCCGTGACGGCGGAGGCTGACCCGTTGACGAAAGACGCGAACTTCTCCGACCTGAAGCTGGGCCGTTACCGGCCGCTGACGCTCGGGGAAAGCGCACATGCGGTCCTGCGCGTTGGCAACGCCACCGTTGCCGCGGTTGCGGACCTCGCGGGCTCGAAGGTGATCGTCCTCGGCTTCGACCCGGCGCAGGCGGGCTGGACGCTCAAGCCGTCGTTCGTCGTCTTCTGGGCCAACGTCCTTGCCGAGGCGAAGAAGGCCGCCGGGGCAGGGGGGCTCGTGTTCTATCGCACCGGCGACGTGGTGAAAGGGAGCGATATCCGGACGGACAAGGTCGGCGTTCGGGAAATCGACCGGAACGGTCGCAAGGAGTTTTTCGCCGTCAATCTCTTGAGCGAAATCGAGTCGGATAACCGCCCCTCGCCGCTCGTCGCGCATCCGCCGTCGTTTGACCTGCCGGCGCCGCTCGAAGGCAAGTCCATCCCGCTCGGTCCCTGGCTCTGCCTCGCCGCGATTGTCCTCGCCGGGGCGTGGTGGTACTTCCGCAGGTGACGCGGCTACTTCCTCTCCGATAGCCGAACGTAGATGGCATCGGCGATGTCCCGGTCCACGGCGTACTGCGTGTTGCCCACCTGGAAGACGTAGGAGGGAAACTTGCGCAGGAGGCGGATGGGCTGGCCGGGCAGGATCCCCGTGGCGAGGAGCTTGTTCATCTTGCGCGCGTCGTCGGTGTGGATGTAGGCGACGGTGCCGGCCTCGTCCGCTTCGAGCGCCGACGCGACGCCGACCACCTTGCGCAGCTCGGTCGCCGCCTCGCGGCAGCATCGTCCCGGCGGGATGGGCGCGCCGTGCGGGCAGCCGCGCGGGTGGCCGAGGAGCGTGCAGATCCTCTCCTCGACGTCCGGCCTGAGAATGTGCTCGAACCGGCACGCCTGGTCGTGCGCCTCCGGCCCCCGCAGGTCCAGCACGTCCACCAGGAGCCGCTCCGCAAGCCGGTGCCGCCGCACGATCAGCGTCGCCTCCTCTTCGCCCTTCGGAGTCAGCGTCACCGTTCCGTCCGGCGCGAGGACCGCGTAGCCGTCCGCGATGAGCCGCGCCGTGTTGCTGCCGCGCCGCTCGCCGGTGCCGCAGCAGTCTCCGGCCTTATGCCGGCCTTCGTGGCTGAGCAGGTGATGCAGCAGCTCTTCCGTCTCTTCGCCGAGGGGGTGAGTCATGGAGGCCTCCGATCAGAGATGAGCATGCGTTGCGCGAAGGAGGACGTTGAGTCCCGCGCCGATGGCGAACGCCATGACGACGCTGAATCCGGCGACGGCGAGGGACATCTTGAGTCCCTGCTCCTTCTTCATCATGAGGAACTGCGCGATGCACGGGACGAACATCGTGAGCGCCACGCAGGCGACGACGACCTGCACGCCGTCGAGCAGGCCTCGTCCGTCCAGCGTGTAGAGACCCGCCGCGCCGAAGTCGCGCCGGAAGAAGCCGTAGAGAAACGCCTCCGCGGATTTCGCCGGCAGGCCCATCACGTGAACCGCCGGCTGAAGGACCGCGATCGCCGCGTCGAAAAGCCGCGTGATGCGCCCGATCCAGATGATGAGGCTCGCCAGGGCGAAGAGCGGCAGCACCTCCATGAAGTACCACTTCATCCGCGACCACGTCTTGATGATCACGTTGTCGAGCCGCGGCATCCTTAAGGGCGGCAGCTCCATGTAGAACGACGGCCGCTCGCCGCCGAGAATCCGGTTGACCGTGAAGCCGACGACCAGAAACACCGCGAGGATCACGAAGAGCCACACGACAAATGCCGCCGAAATCCCGAGCCACGTGACGTCGCGCCGGGTGAGGAGCGCGGCAATGACGCCGTACTGCGCCGAGCAGGGGATGGCCAGCGCCAGGAGCATCGTGACGATGATCTTCTCGCGCTTCGTCTCGAGCACGCGCGTGACGAGCGTGGCCATGGTGCCGCAGCCGAGGCCCAGTACCAGCGGGATCACCGCGCGTCCGCTGAGGCCCACGGACTTGAACGCGCGGTCGGTCGTCATGGCCAGGCGCGGGAAGTAGCCCGAGTCCTCGAGGATCGAAAAGAACAGGAAGAAGCACAGCACGATCGGCAGCACGATCGCCACCGCGTAGGTGAGGGCGAGCGTGATGACGCCGTAGTCGCCGCCGAAAAGCTCGCGTGCCCAGTAGTGCCAGCCGCCTCCGGGCAGCGCGCGGCCGAGGAAATCGTTGACGTGAGGGTTGACGAAGGCGCCGAAGAGCTTCCGCTCGAAGAGGTCCACGAGCGTCCCTGCGCCGAACTGCCCGACGAACTTGTAGAGCCCCACGTAGAGCACTGCGAGCGCGACCGGCACGCCGACCCAGGGGTTGATGAGCGCGCGGCCGAGCGTCTCGCTCACCCGGCGGCTGGGGCCCTCGACGCGCTTGAGCACGCGCGAAGAGACCTCGTGGGCGAATCGCTGCCGCTCCATCGTCACGCGATAGGCGACGGATCGCCCGCTGGCGGGGCGCAGCTCTTCGAGGACGGCGGCTAGTTCCGCGAAGCGCGCCCCTTCGGCCGTGGCGGCCATCTCGCGGGCTTCCGCGTCGCCTTCGAGGAGGAGGAGCGCCATCCCGCGTTTGGATACGGCGTAACGGCCGTGAAGCAGCGCCTCGATGCGGCCGAGTGCCTCCTCGACGTCGCGAGGGTAGGGGACCGGGCGGCCGGTGCGGACCTTGGGCCCCGCGAGCACGGCGCGGCGGAGTTCCTTCATCCCCTTCTTCGCCGTGAAGACCGAGGGCACGACCTCGACGCCGAGGGCCTCGCGCAGCGCGCCGACGTCGACGGCGAGGCCGATATCCTTCGCCTCGTCCATCATGTTGAGCGCGACGACGACCGGCAGGCCCATCTCGATGAGCGGCACCGTGAGCTGAAGCATCCGCTCCATGTTCTTCGCGTCGATGACGTGGATGACCGCGACGGGCTTCTCCGCGAGAAGCATCCGCCGGCCGACGCGCTCCTCGTCGGTGATGGAAAGCAGCGAGTACATCCCCGGCGTGTCCGCGACGGTCATCGTTCGGTCGCCGAACTTCGCGAGCCCGGAGCTGATCTCGACCGTCGTGCCGGGATAATTGGAGACGGTGGCGTAGCGCCCGGTGAGGTTGTTGAAGAGCACACTTTTGCCGACGTTCGGATTGCCGACGATGGCGACGAGGCCCGAGGCGGGCGCGTCCTTCCCGCCGCGGCGGTCGGCCCAGGGAATGAACCGCTTCCAGTTCATTTCGTCGGCTCCGCTGCCGCTCGCGGAGGCTCGTCGAGCGCCTGCACGTACACCGTGAGCCGTTCGAGCAGCGAGCGCGGCATCGCGTGCTCCATCTTGCACGCCGCGGATTCCGCCTCGGCCTCCTCGGCGCCCAGCGCCTTGATGAAGAATGCCTTCAGCGTCTCGTGCCGGCGGAGCACGCCGCGGGCCAGCTTCTCGCCCTCCGGCGTGAGCGTGACGACCTCGTAGGGGGCGTAATGAATGAGCCCCTTCTCGGCGAGCGACCTGAGCGCGCCCGTGACGGAGGCGCTGCGGACGTTCACGAGTTTCGCGATGTCCTTCACACGCGCCGCGCCGAACCCGCGGGCGGCGATGATGATCGCTTCAAGGTAGTCCTCCAGGCTGGCGCTGATGGCCGGGGTCGAGGTCATAGCTGGGCTCCTCATAGAGTCGGAATGGGGAAGCGTCATGTTAGGCGACACTAACAGTGTAAGGCGAGCCTAACATTTGTCAAGCAACTTCCGGCGGAATTCCGCGGAGGGGGAGCCGGGCACGGTGGTGGTATTCCTCTTTAATGTCACATTAAGTGCTGTGTCGCAAACCTTAATGGCGCAATATGTTGCAACGTGTGGGGCGCCCCATGCCTCATCTTTTGAAGAAATACGGCGCTTTTTTTCTGGTTTTGGCACGGTATTTGCTGTAGACTCCCGGTGGCCGTGCTAGGTGGGGATCTAGCGGTGCCCTGCACCTGCAACCCGCTATAGCAGGACTGAATTCCTGGCCGAGGTCTGTCGTTCTTTGGGAAGTCCGGGCACGGGGTGTTGAAGGTCGGGCCCCAGGCGGCGGAGAGTTGTGAACCGGGTCAGGCGGGGAACCGAGCAGCCCTAAGCAAATTTCTCCGGGTGTTCTGGGACAGCCTGGCCGGAGCTACCGACCCGGATGGAACTCTGGACGGCTTATCGACGTCGGGTGCACGGCCTTATATACTACATATCTCAAGGCATCATACTCAATACGGATTATATCTATGTCTCCTGTGACGGGTGATATCCGTGTCCTACGTCGTCATTGCTCGGAAATACAGGCCCAGGGCGTTTGAGGAGGTGGTGGGACAGGAGCCGATCGCTCGCACGCTCCGCAACGCCATTGCCTCCGGACGCGTCGCCCACGCGTACCTCTTCACCGGCCCCCGCGGGGTCGGCAAGACCTCCATGGCCCGCATCTTCGCCATGGCCCTCAACTGCGGCAAGTCCGAAGTTCCCACGGCCGATCCCTGCGGCGAGTGCCCCGCGTGCAAGGCCATCTTCCAGGGCGAGGACGTCGACGTCCTGGAGATCGACGGCGCCTCCAACAACGGCGTCGAGCACGTCCGGACGCTGCGCGACAACGTCGGCTACCACCCTGCGCACGGGCGGTTCAAGATCTACATCATCGACGAAGTCCACATGCTTACGAAGGAGGCGTTCAACGCCCTCCTGAAGACGCTCGAAGAGCCGCCGCCGCACGTCAAGTTCATCTTCGCGACGACCGAGCCGAACAAGCTCCCCGACACCATCGTCTCGCGCTGCCAGCGGTTCGACTTCCGCGCCATCTCCACCGACGACATCGTCCGCCGGCTCGTGCAGATCACGCAGGCGGAGAAGGTGAAGGCGTCGGAAGAGGTGCTGCGGACGCTCGCCCGGCGCGCCCGCGGCGGGATGCGCGATTCGCAGAGCCTGCTCGACCAGATCGTCGCGTATAATCCCGAGGAAGTGACGCCGGAGGCGATTGACTTCGTCCTCGGTCGCGCGTTCGACGACGAGATCGACAAGTTGTTCGAGTCCTTCATCGCGAAGGAGGCGGGCGTCGCGCTCGAAATCGTCGCGCGGCTCATCGCCGAGGGGCAGGACCTCACCGAGTTCCTCGCGCAGCTTGTCGAGGCCTTCCGCGCGCTCATGGTGCTCAAGGCCACGAAGGGCGATCCCGGCAAGCCGGGACTGCTCGAACTCGCCCCCGAGCGCCTCGCGCGCCTGGCGAAGTTCAGCGAGGCCTTCAGCATGGACAGCATCCTTTATATGATCCAGGTCACCGCCGACGCCGACCGCCGCACGAGGACCGCGGTGGAGAAGCGCGTCGTCGTCGAGACCACGATGGTGAAGCTGGCGACGATGGAAGACCTGCGTCCGCTCTCGGAGATCGTCGAGAGGCTCAAGGCGATAGAGTCCTCCGCGCCCGCGGCGCACGCCCCGGTGCGACCTGCCGCTCCGGCTCCTCGAAGCCCGGCGCCGTATGCAGCGCCGCCGAGGCGGGAGCCGCCGCGCCGCGTCGAGCCTGCGCCGGTCGAGGTTGAGGAAGATATGCCTCCCGTGCCGGAAGCTGAAAGCGCGCCGGCCCTCGAACCCGTGCCCGTCGTCACCGCGTCGGGGCCGCTCGGCGAAGTGCAGGCGCTCTGGCCGAGGCTCATCGCGCTCGTAAAGACGCGCGGCGGCGCCAGCCTCGCGGCCTGGTTCAAGGAAGGCAGCGCGACGTCGCTCGCCGAGAATGAACTGACCGTCTCCTTCCCGGCCGCGTTCGAGTTCCACCGCCAGCAGGTTTCCGACCCGGCCAGGCTCCTGGTGGTGGAGGGGTGCTTGGCGGAGGTGGCCGGCCGAAAGATCAGGATTCGCATCTCCGGCAAGGAAGCGGCCAAGTCTGCTGTGGTCCCGGGGCAGGCCACGGCGGCGTCCGCGCGCGGGTCCGGCGCCAAGGCTCCGGGGGTGCAGCGTGCCATGGAAATCTTCGGCGGACGCGTGCTGGACGAGGGAAAATAGGGTCCTGCGGGTCTGCGATAAGCTGAAATAACGTAAGGTGTTGTTAGTCAGACACTTGCGTGCGCTCCGGAAGGCGCTTTTTCTCAAGCTCCGGGGCCTTTGGTGCCGAAAGAAAGGATAACGTTCTTTGACGGGCTACAGCGAATCTATGGTCAGGCTCATCAACGAGTTAGGACGACTCCCCGGAATCGGCGAGAAGTCGGCCGAGAGGCTGGCCTACCACATCCTCCGCTCGACGAGCGAGGACGCGCTGAAGCTTGCCCAGGCCATCCGCGACGTGAAGGAGAAGGTTCGGCAGTGTTCGGTCTGCTGCAACATGGCCGAGACGGACCCGTGCCAGATCTGCGGCGACGCATCGCGCGACCACGCGGTGATCTGCGTGGTGGAGGAGCCGAAGGACCTGCTGGCGCTGGAGCGGGCCGGATCGTTCCACGGGGTGTATCACGTGCTGGGCGGGCGGATTGCGCCGCTGGAGGGGATGGACCCGGGCACGCTGACGCTGGACCGTCTCGTGGCGCGGGTGAAGTCGGGCGAGGTGCGCGAGGTGGTGCTGGCGCTGAACCCGAACATGGAAGGCGACCTGACGGCGCACCACGTCTCGGAGCGGGTGAAGGGCTCGGGCGTGAAGGTGACGCAGATCGCGCGGGGTATTTCGCCCGGCAGCCGGATCGAGTTCGCCGGGCAGGCCATCCTGAGCGACGCGCTCAAGGGCCGGCGGGAGCTGTAAGGCAGGCATCGCGAGAGGGTTTCGGTCATGAAGATGGAAATGGGATTCGGCCTGCGGCAAGAGCAGCAGATGCGGCTTGCCCCGCAGATCATCCAATCCATCGAGATACTTCAACTGCCGCTCCTCGCCCTCGAGGAGCGTCTGCAGACGGAGCTGATTGAGAACCCGGTGCTGGAGATGTCGGATCGGGTGAAGGAGCCCGCCCCGACGTCGGAGCCCGCGCAGGAAGAGATTCCCGATACGTTCACGGGTCTCGGCGAGGACTTCCGCGACCATTTCTCGCAGTGTTCCACGCGCTTCGCGGAGCACGGCGAGCGCGACCGCAAGATGGACGCGATGCAGAACACCGCGGCGCGCGGCATGAGCCTGCAGGAGTTTCTTGTGGGCCAGATGTCGCTCCTCGACCTCACCGAGCGGCAGCGCGAGTTGTGCGAGAACATCGTCTGGAACATCGACGGCAACGGCTACCTGCAGTATCCGCTGGAGGAGATCCTGCCGACGGTGGAGACGGAGGGGGCGACGCTGAAGGACCTGGAGGAGGCGGTGGCGACGGTGCAGACGCTGGAGCCGCCGGGCGTGGGCGCGCGCGACCTCAAGGAGTGCCTCCTGCTGCAGATCGACGAGGACGATCCGACCTACGTGCTCAAGGCCGAGCTCATCAACAAGCACCTCGAAGACATCCGCACGAACCGCTTCCCGCAGATTGCCCGCGAGACCGGTCGGTCGCTCGAGGAGGTGAAGAAGGCCGTCGAGTTCATCCTCACGCTGACCCCGAGGCCGGGGCTTCTGTTCGACTCCACCGAGCCCGCGTACATCCTGCCCGACGTCGTCGTGGAGGAGGCCGAGGGCGGCTGGGACGTCCGGCTCCAGGAGATCGGCCTGCCGCATCTGACCATCAGCCCGTTCTACCGCAAGCTTCTCGCCACGCACTCCGACAGCGGCGAGACGAAGGAGTACATCCGTAAGAAGATCCAGTCCGCGCGCTGGCTCATCGACGCCATCGAGCAGCGCCGCACCACGCTCCTCAAGGTCTCGCGCGCCATCGTCGACGCCCAGCAGGATTTCCTTCGCAAGGGCACGACCTTCCTCCGCCCGCTCCGCATGATGGAGGTCGCCAAGAGCGTGAGCGTCCACGTCTCCACCGTCTCGCGCGCCATCTCCGGCAAGTACATCCAGACGCCTCAGGGCATCTACGAGATGCGCTTCTTCTTCGCCGGCGGCACCGTGGCCTCCCTCGGCGAGCCCGACGGCGTCTCCTGGCAGTCCATCCGCGACCGCATCAGCCGCCTCGTCGAAAGCGAAGACCGCAAAAACCCGCTCTCCGACGACGACCTCGCCCGCGAGCTTACCAACCAGGGCATCCCCGTCTCCCGCCGCACCGTCACCAAGTACCGTAAGTCCCTCGCCATCGCCTCCAGCCGTCAGCGCCGGACCTATTAGGCGTTGTCTCGGCAGCCTGACGCCGGGTGCGCGTCGATTCTTGACTTGCGTCCTGCCGCGGGTTAATATTGGGCGGAGCTGGAACAGGAGGAATGCAATGCGATTGACCGTGAACCTGATGTACGACGATGAATACCGCGGCTACGTAGCCGACGTCCCGGAACTGCCGGGCTGCATGAGCCAGGGCCGCACCGTCGAGTCCGCCCTCAAGAACATCCGCGAAGCCATCGACCTCTACCTCGAAACGTCGCCCCGGGGCCGCAGGCGTGCCTCGTGATTTTCATGCATCGATCGCTCTCCCCCTTTCTGCTTCGAAGCCAGGTGCGGCGGGCCGGTCTGACGGAAGAGGAGTTCCTGCAGTTGCTCGGCTGACGCGGCATCCCCAACTTGTGTTGAACGTTCCCGGTTGACTCCAGCCTATGTGGCATCCCGATCAGAATCGGGACCCTCGGGGGGTGCCTTGTCGTCTTGTTCTTTGTTGTCATCCTGAATTCAGAGGTGCCCATTCGCCTTGCCGGGAACCGGTCGAGCCGATAGAATGAAACCGCCTGGAGGCGCGGACCGGGGGCCGTTCAAGGGGGTGGGGCGTGGAGCAGGGGACGAGACAATCCGGCGGGGGCCCGTTCGAACATGCGGTTCCGTGGCGGATTGGGGCCGGCGACGGCGAGAACCGCATCGATGTCGAGCGGTCGGACGGATTCCGGGAAATCGCCGTCGGAAAATGGTTCCACATGAAGCGGGAGACGGACTCCACCTGGCATGTTCGCGTTGGCGGGCTGCGCATAGACGTGGAAGTCCGGGACGACGGTTCGGCGAGAGCGCACATCGTGAAGACCCCGACGGCTTCCGTCGTCGATGCGGCGGCGGAGGCCCCGCATCCTCCGACCGGGCGGAGGGCCAGACGCTACGACGCGTGGCATGTGGTGGCCGACGGTTGGGCGGGCCCGGATCGCGGGCTGGGGTTCGATGAGCTGGTCATGGGCGACTGGTTTCGCACGGAACGCAATGACAAGGTTTCCTGGTGGATGGGTATTGCGGACGTGTGTCTGACGGTCCGACTGGGCCGACGCAGTGTCGCGATGATCTCCATCGAAAGTCAGTGAGTGATGATGATCGATCTCAGGCGCACACTTCGAGCTGTTGCGTGGAAGCTGACCCTCTCTCGGGCCATGGCGTCGGCGTGCGTCGTCGTCGCGATCGCGGCGGGGGCGTGGATCGTCGTCGACCTCGCGGGCGGGGGAAAAGGGTGGGCGCTCGCCGTCGTCGCGGCGGCGGCGTTCGCGGCGATCCTCGTCGGGGCATGGCGTTCGCGCTCGGACGCGCTCGAAGCGGCTCGGCGGGTCGAGCAGGTCGCGGGATGGCAGGAGAGGCTCTCCACCGCGGTCGAGCTTGAGGCGGCCGGGTCGGACAACATCTTCCGCGAACGTCTCGCCGCGGAGGTGGAGGCGTTGCTCAGGCAGAACTCACCCGCGGCGCTGATTCCTTGGGGGCTGCAGCGCCCGGCGGTCGTTGCGGGGACGCTTCTGGTCGCGGCGGCGACGGTCGGTGCGATCTGGCCGCTTGGCCTCTTTGTCCGCGAGGACGCAGGCCTCTCGCCGGAGCGGCGTCGCGCGGCGGACGCCTTGCAGGACGCGATTGCGCGCGCGGAGAGTGCGCCCGCGAAGTTCTCGGACCTGCGCGCGGAACTCGTCGGCCTGCTCGACAAGGTGCGCTCGGATCGCCCGCTGGATGACGTCCGCGGCGAAACGGATCGCATGATTGCGGAAGTGGACCGCCGGGCGGCGAAGCAGCTTCGGGATGATGCAAAGCGCGCCGCGACGGACCTCGGGAAATCGCCTCGGCTCGTGCCGCTCGGTGAGGCGCTCGCAAAGCTCGACGGGGCGCGCATCGAAAAGGCCGGCGGCGACCTCGCGCGGCAGCTTGCGGCAATGCCGGATGCGGAGCGACAGGGCATGGCCGACTCGCTCGACGCCGGCGCCGGGGCGTCGGAGTCGCCGGGCGTGTCGGAGTCGCTGAAGTCTATGGCCCGTGCCGCGCGGAACCGCGACGCGACTCAGTTCGCGAAGTGCGCCGTGGCGCTCGCAAGCGCGGTCGAAACCGAGGCAGGTGGCGAAAGTTCCCCCGCCTTCGGTCCCCTACGGCAGGCTCTCTTGGACGCCAAGGCGGCCCTGGGCGGGGCGTCGGGTTCTCCGCGGCGGGGAGATTTCTTCGTGGAATCGAAAGGCGTCCCCGACAACACAACGGGCACGGGCAATCTTGGCGTGCGTTCGAAGCCGCAGAACATCAAGTCGGTCTGGCAGGGGGCGAAGGCCGTGGATGCGTCGTTGCCGCAACTCACTGACATCATTCGAGATGCGCACGCCGCGGCGGAGAGCGGCCATGTTGCGCCCGCGTATCGGGAATACGTCAAGCGATACTTCGCGACGGACAATCAGTAGGGGAGCGCGATGGATTCGAAGGATCTGAAGGCGAAGACGCGCAAGATCACCTCCGCTCTGCGCAAGCAATACCCGGACGCCCGTTGCATGCTCGACTACAAGGACGCGTATCAACTCCTTATGGCGACCATACTTGCGGCGCAGTGTACCGACAAGAAGGTGAACGAGGTGACCCCCGCGCTGTTCGCGAAATATCCGACGCCCGAGGCCATGGCCTCCGCCGATCAGGCGACGCTGGAGGGCGAGATCAAGCCGACGGGATTCTTCCGCAACAAGGCCAGATCGCTCCGGGGCTGCGCGGCGGAGATCGTCGCGAAGTTCGGCGGCAAGGTCCCCGGCACGATGGAGCAACTCGTTGAGCTGCCTGGAGTTGGGCGAAAGACGGCGAACGTCGTCCTGGGCGAGTGTTTCGGCAAGCCGGGCATCATCGTCGACACCCACTTCCTGCGCGTGACCCGGCGGCTTGGGCTCACGAAGAGCGACGACCCCGGTCGGATCGAGCAGGACCTGGACGCCCTCGTGCCGGAAGCCGAGCGTACGCTTTTCAGCCACCTCATCACGTTTCATGGCCGGCGGATCTGCGACGCACGCAAGCCCAAGTGCGACATCTGCCCGGTGCGCGACGCGTGCGATTACTTCGCGGAACTGTCGAAGCGCGCGTGACTTAGTGCGAATCTTGACTCTCCACAGGTACAAAAGAAACCCCCTCATGCCGTTCGGCCGACCGGCAGCCTGGTCGTCGACGACAACTCTGGTGAAAGCCCCCTGGACGTGTCCTAACACCGAGAATTGGTTTTTTCTAAGCGGTGTTTGGCCAGATCAGACAGTTCACCAGAAAGAGGGGGATTCTGTACACTCGGTGTTCGCCCGGCCTGTGTCGCAACGAGTTGTTCGCGCGACGGCGGCACGGATGAACACCGAGAGTTTCATACCACAGAATTTGCCGGATGCAAATCGCGAGCGGGTTTTTTTCTTAGGTATTTTCCTGATGCCGCATCGGGAGAGGCGATGCGTTCAGGCATGCGGGTGCGCCCGGCGGTAGACTTCCTTCATCCGCTGCGTCGTGACGTGGGTGTAGATTTGGGTCGTGCTCAGGTTCTCGTGCCCCAGCAGTTCCTGCACCGCTCGCAGGTCGGCGCCGCGGTTGAGGAGGTGGGTGGCGAAGGAATGTCGCAGCGTGTGCGGCGTAATGCGTCCGGCGAGCGCGCATCGGCCGACGTGCTTCTTGAGCACGCGGTTGACCGAGCGCGTCGTGAGGCGGCCGCCGAAGCGGTTGGCGAAGAGGGGGGACAGATCGTCCATCGCGCGCGTGCGGTCGGCGCGGCGGCGGTCAAGGTACTCCTTCACCGCGGCGACGGCGAGGGATCCGACGGGGACGAGACGCTCCTTGTTGCCCTTGCCGCGGGTGCGGACGGCCTCGCCGAGGAGGTCGATGGTGCCGACGTTCATCGCGACGAGTTCGCTGACGCGCATGCCGGTGGAGTAGAGCGTTTCGAGGACCGCGCGGTCGCGCAGCCCGGCGAGCGTGTCGGTCGCGGGCGACTCGACGAGGTGCTTGATCTCCTCTTCGTCGAGGAAGCGCGGCAGGCGCCTTTCGCCCTTGGGCGAGCGCAGGCCTGTGAACGGGTTGAGCTTCGCGTATCCGCGCAGGGTGAGGAAGCGATAGAGGCTCCGCACCGCGGCGAGCCGCCGGGCGACGGAGGCTCGGGCGAGAGCGGCTTCGCGCAGGCGCGCCAGATACGCGCGGGCGTCGATCTGCGTCGCGTCTTCGGGCCCTCGTCCCCGCGAGGCCAGGAAGGCGGAGTAATCGTCGAGGTCGGACGCATAGGCGCGAAGGGTGTGGGGCGAGCCGTTGCGGAGGTGAGCCAGCTCGGACAGAAATAACTCGACCCGCTCGGGGCGGGTCGGTCTGGCGTCGGGGGAGTCGTGGGTTTTCGGCGGAGTCACGACTGGGCCTTCTTGTGTGCGAGCTGCTGCATCTCCTTGATGATGCAGAGCACGTCGCCCCATTCGAGGTTGCACTCGTCGCTCTCGGCGCAATCCATGAGCGACGCCTGCACGCGCTCCTCGCACCCGAGCTCGTACAGGAAGATGTGGCGGTGCTCGCCCTTGACGAGGATGATGAAGTCCATCTCGCGGACCATCCGTTGTCCTTTCACGTGGAGCCCAGACGACGCGTTCGAAGGTGCTTGAAAGTCCCGTCGGCCGGCCGAATCCGACCTGTATCCGGATTGGAGTCCCCTCAAGCGCCCTCCGGATGGCCACAGTAATCCTATCGACCCGCCGATTCCTTTCACTTTAGGGGTTTGCGGTTCCCGAACGCCTCCAACCTCATTCCCGCTCAATCCCGGCACATTTCACCCTCTTATAGGGGGGGTATTCGGCAGAAATTGCCGGTTTCCCCCGCGTCCCTCTTCGGCCGTTCCTCCCCGCGATTGCCCTTTGACACAATTCTCCGGGGCGGTATGATGCTTGGGCGGGTCAAGGTAAGGCCGGCCGTGCGAGCGATGGCGGAAGTGGGGGCGACGGTGTTAGGAGGGATGTCGCCCTCCTTGCAATCGGCGTTGAGCGGGGTAAGATAGGGGGCGGGATTCATCAGAGGGAGCCGGCATGAGCAGACTCGTTTCAAGAACGCTTGTCGCGCTTGTCCTCGCGGGCTTCGCCTTCGTGGCGGGGTGCGAGCGTGCGGGGAGCCGTGCGAGAGCCGGGACGCTGGCGCCGAGGGCGCGGTATGACTGCCTGATTATCCCCGACGCGGAGCACGTGGACAATGTGATCACGTCGAGCGGCTTCCCGGAGTACGTTCGCCTGGACATGGCGAAGCAGTACGACCCCCTGCCGCCGACGGCAACGAACTTGATCCCGGCGATGGGCACCGAGTTCACGGTGAGCGTCTATGACCTCGATCCCGCGACGGGCATGGCCGCGATTCATGCGGTGGCGGGAAGGCTGACGGACCTGACGAAGAAGCTCAACCTGTTCGACGAGAACAGCGAGACGTCGGTCGTCAACCGCGACGCCGGCGCGCGGGCGGTGCCGATCGACGGCGATCTGGAGACGATGATCCGCTACTCGCGCAAGGCCTCCGAGTTCTCCGGCGGCGTGTTCGACCCGTCGGTGGGGCCCTTGACGAAGCTGTGGCGCGCGGGGCGGAATGAAGGCCGGGTGCCGCCGGACGACGATATCGCGAAGGCGAAGGCCCTCGTCGGGTTCGACAAGGTGCTCGTCGCGGGGAAGCCCGGCGCGTGGACGGTGAAGTTCGCGAAGCCCGGCATGTCGCTCGATTTCGGCGGCATCGCGAAAGGCTGGGCCAGCGAGGAGGCCGCGAAGATCCTCCGGCAGTACGGCTCCACGTCCGCCGTCATCTTCAGCGGCGACGCCCGGGTCATCGGCAAGCTCCCGAACGGCAGCCCGTTCCGCGTCGGCATCACGGATCCGAGACCGCCGCACAGGATGCTCTATATCGTCAACGTGGTCAACGCCTGCGTCGATACGTCCGGGTTCTACGAGCAGTTCACGATGATCGACGGCAAGCGATACAGCCACATCATCGACCCGCGGACGGGCCGGGCCATTCCGGCGCTCGCCTCGGTCAGCGTCATCGGGCCGGACGCCACGTGGTGCGACGCGCTCTCGACGACCATCGGAATCCTCGGCGTCGAGGAAGGGCTCAAACTTATCGACCGGATCAACAGCGGCGAGAAGCTGCCCGTGACCGGCCCGTGACTCCGTAGGGGCGGACATTCCTGTCTGCCATGTTGTTGTGTCTTCTTCGTCGTGACAGGCCCCGATGAATCGGGGTCCCACCAGAGCGAAGGGAACGCCGTGGACTCGATCTACCGGCATCGTCAGCGCGCGAACCTGCTGCTCGCGAGCCTGCTCCCCGCGGCGGCGGTGATGGCGCTCATGGGTTTCATCCCGCAGGCGCCGGTTGCGGGGCGGATCATCGCGTTCGCCGTGGCGGCCGTGCTGCTGCTCGTGGCGTGGCTCTTCAACTCCATGACCGTCACTGTCAGCAAGCGCGAACTGGAGATCCGCTTCGGCCCCGGGCTCATCCGCAAGTGCTGGGCGCTCGACGAGTTCGCCTCTGTCGGCGTCGTCGCCAACCGCTGGTACTACGGCTGGGGCGTGCACCTGATCCCCAACGGCTGGCTCTATAACGTGTCGGGACTGCACGCCGTGGAACTGAAGCGCGCGAGCGGCCGGGTCCTGCGCATCGGCAGCAACGAGCCCGAGGCCCTGGCGACGGCGCTGCGCGAGGCGATCGGATTCGCCGAAAAGCCCGAGCCGGAAGCGCCGGGCGCGAAGGCTCAACGACCGGAGGGCGCATGAGAATCCTCGATTTCCACGTTCACTACAACGGCGACCTGTCGAAAGCCCGGACGTTCGTCGAGCGATGGCAGGAGGGCGGCATCTCGAAGGCGTGCGTCTTTGCGACGAACGCGAACGACGGGTCGCATCCGTCGGTGCGCGACCTTGCGGCGCTGGCGGGGGAGTTCCCGGATTTCTTCATCCCGTTCGGCTACATTAACCTCGGCCACGAGGACGGGCTGAAGGTGGTTCGCGAGGCCGCGGCGGCGGGCTTCCGCGGAATCAAGTTCATCTACCCGGCGAAGCCCTACGACGAGGACGAGTATTTCCCGGTCTACGAGGCGTGCGCGAGGGCGGGGATGGTGTGCCTCTTCCACACGGGCATCGTCTTCGGCACGGCGCGCATGAGCGCGCTACATGGCATCGAGTTTCAACGCCTGTGGCGCGTGTCGAGCAACTACATGCGTCCGGCGCACCTCGACCGCATCGCGCGGGCGTTTCCGGACATGAATATCGTCGGGGCGCATTTGGGCGCCGGGGCATGGTATGAAGAGGCGGCGGAGGTCATGCGCTGGAACGGGAATGTCTACTTCGACATGTCCATCGGCCAGTTCCACTACGCGCGATCGGGCGTGCCGGAGGGCCAGGAGGCCCGTGCCATCAAGCCGCGCATCCGGGAACTCCGCGACTCCGGCGGGCTCGACCTGACGCGCATCCTTTTCGGCACGGACAGTGTCGTCGGCGACCCCGATCCCCGGACGGGGTGGTACCTCCGCACGCTCGTCTTCGAGCTTGAGGGCCTCGGGGCCACCGAGGAAGAGAAGGAAGCCGTCTGCCGGGGGACCGCGGCGCGGCTGCTTCACCTTGAATGATGGGGGACACTACCGGTTGACGAGGGCGAAGAACGCCTCAGTCGGCTCGCCCTTCGCGTTGAGAAGCCCGCCCTCCAGCGGCCCGACGATTGCCCGGGCTGCGCCGGCGGCCTTGACGCGCCTGAGACGCTCCGCGAGGCCCTTGCCGTCGCCTGTCACGGGGGCTTCCACCCACACTTCGGCGGCATTCTTTCGAATCGCTTCGATGCGCTCGGCGCTTCCGGGGCCCTGGAGGACCAGCACGTCGGCACCGGCCGAGAGTGCGCCGTCCGTTTCGGTCCCGTCGGTCGGCAGCGCGATCTTCCGTTCCCATGTCAGCGGTGCGAGTGTCTCGCGAAGCCTCGTGACGGCCCGCTTGAGGCTCTCGGGCGACAGGCCCGGCTCCGCTCGAAGCCCGAGTTGATAGTGCGAGGCGCGGGTGGCGACGGGCTTGACCGCGGCGAGAAGTTCCTCCGACCACGTCGCCGGGTCGAGCGCCAGCACGCGAGGCCACGTGGCCTCCGACTCGTCGGCGATGAGTTTCTCCTTGAAGAGCCTCCGGACGACCGAGTCCGGCACGCGGCCGAGGACTGCGACGGGCTCGATGCCCAGTTCGCGAAGCCTGGCGAACCGCTCGGCGATTCGCGCGGGCTCGTCGCTGAAGATGTCCACCGTTGCGGTTCCGGCCCCGGCCAGCGCGATGACCTCGGCGCGGCTGCCGGCGATGCCGATCTCGCGGCTCGGCCCGGCGGGCGCTCGCAGGTAGATTACCGTCCGCGCGGTCGAGACGACCGGCTTCCCGGCGCACGTCAGCTCCGCATCAAGCCGATAGAGCCCGAACGCGCGGAAGGGGAGGTCGACTGCAGCCTCCGCCGCAAAGTCGAGCCCCGGCTTCACGTCCGCCGATCTGGACTCGACCACGACGCCGTCGGGGCCGGTAAGCTTTGTTGCGAGCCTGAACCCGTCCCCGAGGAGCGTATCGAGGAGGACCGCCGCCTTGGCGGGTTCGCCGGCGTGGTAGAACCCGTCGACCTTGCCGCAGGACATGCGGACGGTCGGCCGCGGCTCGAACGCGACGTCGTCGAACCATGCCTTGCCTTCAAGCGCCGCGCCTTCGACCACGAGCCTCAGCCTCACCAGCCGCGCCGCGCAGGTGACGTCGCGCGGGATATCGATGGACACCTGGGTCCAGTTCGCAGTGCCCGTGACTCCCGGCGTCGCCGCAATCCTGACCGGCGGCTCGCCTTCGGCCCCGAGGAGCGCCGCCTCGACGCGCGCGCTCGTCGCCCGAAGGCCCGACGCGGGAAGGCCGCTCGTCTTGATCCACCCGGTCAGCCGCCACGAAAGCCGCGGGTCGAACGGCCGCGCGACGACGGTCTCATAGACGCAAGGCTGCCCGTCCGGCGCCACGAGGAATGATTTCGCCCCGGAGTGATGTTCCGCGGTGTCCAGCCTCTCGCGGACGTTCTCCGGGTGCCGCGTGC
Organism: Planctomycetota bacterium; assembly: GCA_037439485.1. Taxonomy (GTDB): domain Bacteria; phylum Planctomycetota; class DG-23; order DATKVD01; family DATKVD01; genus JBBIVY01. The sequence continues at coordinate 20,411 of JBBIVY010000049.1, forward strand.
CGACGAGTTGCCAGCCGTCCGGGAACCTGTCGCCGTCGACGTCGGCCTCGAAGTCGAAGCGCGGCGGGTTCTCCGCGGCGGGCGGCTGGGCCCACGCCATCGCGGCCAGGAGCATCGCGGCGGCAAGTTGTGCGGCGCGGCGTGTCATGATATGCCCCACGGCAAGCGCAAGGACAGTGAACCCACCCGGCGGGGTTATCGGAGAACCGGGCGATTTACTTGAGAACGCGCGGGATTCGGGGTATCATCGCGCTGCATTCCTGAATAGCGCCGCGCGGGGAGCCTATGGGATTCGCCCGAGACAAGAACTTCGACCTGGTGCGCACCGACGAGATTCGGCTCGACCTGCCGATGAGCTTCGGCCTGCAACTGAGCGCGGCCGAGTGCTTCGACCGTCTCGCCTCGCGGCCGGGGGCGTTCTTCCTCGACAGCGCCTCCGGATTCGGACGGCTGGGCCGATGGTCGTTCGTCGGGGCCGAGCCGTTCATGACCCTCGCCTCCCGCGGCCGCGAGAGCGAGATCAACCATCGCGGCGAGCGAACCGTCCGCGAGGGCAATCCCTTCGCTATCCTCCGCGACCTTCTTCGGCGGTTCCGGATTTCCGCGAGCGACATCCCGGCGCCCTTCGCCGCGGGGGGAGTCGGGTTTCTCAGTTACGACCTCAAGGACTTCGTCGAGAAGCTCCCGTCGCGCGCGGCGCGGGACCTGCCGGTGCCGGAGCTTCACGTGGCGTTCTACGAATCGGTGCTCGCGTTCGACCACGAGGAGGGGCGCGCCTGGCTCAGCGGCGCCGGCGAGGCGATGAGCCTCAAGGGACGCCGGGCCCGCGCGGCGGAGGCGGCCCAGCGGCTTCGCGCAGCGGTCTCCCGGCCTGTCGCGCTCAATGCGACCGACGTCCGCGCAACCGGTCTTGAGAGCAACTTCACCCGCGCCGATTACGCGCGCGCCGTCCAGCGGACCAAGGACTACATCGCCGCGGGAGACATCTTCCAGGCGAACATCTCCCAGCGATTCCACGCCCGCATCGCCTGCCCGGCGGACGCGCTCTATCGTCGGCTGCGAGCGGCGAACCCGGCGCCCTTCGCGGCGTACGTCGAGTTTCCCGGCGGGCACGTCCTCTCGTCGAGCCCCGAGCGATTCCTCAAGGTGGACGGCCGCCGCGTCGAGACCCGGCCCATCAAGGGCACCCGCCGTCGAACGGGGGAGGCGGATGCGGACTCGCGCGCCGCGCAGGATCTCATCGGCAGCGAGAAGGACAACGCCGAGCTTGCGATGATCGTCGACCTCGAGCGCAACGACCTCGGCCGCGTGTGCGAATACGGCAGCGTGCGCGTCACCGAGCCGCGCGTGCTTGAGGCGTATCCGACCGTGTTCCACCTCGTCGCGACGGTCGAAGGCGAATTGCACGAAGGCCGTGACGTTGTCGACCTGCTGAAGGCGACCTTCCCCGGCGGCAGCATCACCGGGGCGCCGAAGGTCCGGGCGATGGAGATTATCGACGAGTTGGAGCCGACCGCGCGGAATGTCTACACGGGGGCCATCGGCTACCTCGATTTCGCCGGCCGCGCCGACCTGAATATCGCCATTCGCACCATCGTCAAAATGGGCGACGACGTCTGGTTCCAGGCCGGCGGCGGCATCGTCGCCGACAGCGATCCCGAGGGCGAATACGACGAAAGCGTCGATAAGGCCCGCGCGCTCATCCGGGCCATCGGCGCGGAGGAGCCGGCATGACGCTCGTCTACCTCAACGGCCGGTTCATCGACGAGAAGCGCGCGGTGGTTTCGGCGCTCGACCGCGGGCTGCTCTATGGCGACGGGCTCTTCGAGACCATGCGCGCGTATGACGGGCGCGTATTCCGGCTCGATGCGCACCTCGCCAGACTTTCCAGATCGGCCAAGGCGCTGCGCATCCCATTCAAGCTCGACCCCTCGGTCGTGGAATATCTGCTGCGCAGGAACCGGCTGAGCGACGCCTACTTGCGCATCACGCTGACGCGGGGTGCTCACACGGGTGACCTCGGGCTTGACACGGGCGCGAGGCCGACGCTCATCATCCACGCGCGCGAGTTCCACGGATACCCGAAGTCGCTCTACCGGCGGGGGATGAAGCTCGCCGTCGCCGAGTCCGTGCGCCCGTCGTGTTCGCTCACCGGGCGGCACAAGACCCTCAATTACCTCGAAAGCCTCCTCGCCCG
>JBBIVY010000049.1:22707-26202 GCA_037439485.1 Planctomycetota bacterium
GTTCGCTCACCGGGCGGCACAAGACCCTCAATTACCTCGAAAGCCTCCTCGCCCGCGACCTCGCGCGAAAGGCAAAGTGCCACGAGTCTCTCTTCCTCGACGACCGCGGCTTCATCGCCGAGTGCTCCGCGAGCAATATCTTCTTCGTCCGCCGGGGCGCGCTGTTCACCCCGTCCGCGGAGATGAACATCCTTCCGGGCATCGCCCGCGCCGTCGTCATCGACCTTGCGCGCGAGGCAGGAATCAAGGTTCGTGAAGGCCGTTGGCGTCTTCCGGCGCTGAAGGCCGCAAGCGAGGTCCTCCTGACGAACTCGCTGATGGAAGTGATGCCCGCCGGCGGCCCGCCGGGACCGGTCACGAGAATACTGGCGAAGGGTTACCGACGACTCATCGAGGCCCCGTGACATGACGGCCGATATGCTTCCGGGGAGCCGTGAGCCGAAGCCATTCCTGCCGGAAACGGTGGTCCTGTGCATCCTCGTCGGCATCGTGGTCCCGATCTACGGCTTCTCGGTGGCGTGGTGTTGGAATCCGCTTCGGCCTTCTGACGGGCGTTGTGCAGGCAGGGCAGTGGGCGCTGGCGTTGATGATCTGCATCGAAGGGCCTGCGGCCGCGTTCGGCATGTTCCTCGTTGCGCTGATGTCGCTGGCCGTGTTCGGCATCTGGCTTGCTGTGCGACGCTGGCTTGGCTGGCAGTTGGCGCTGCTCTATGGGATCGCCACGGCCGGATCGCTGGTCCTTCTTGCGGCGTATTTCCGGATCGACGTTGTCCACGGCTTGGACATCGGCCCTGGGGCCTTCATCTTCTCCCTCTTCTGCGCGCCGCCCTGGGCGTTTACGGTCTACCTCATGACCTTCATCGCCGCCCGGCGTCGGCTGAGCGCGGAGCCGGTGTCGGCACGGCTCGCGGGGGCACGCGCGGTTTGTGGGAACCCGGCCGGTGTGCTGCGCGGACGGGGCCGTTCACCCGATGAACTCGCAGACGCGTACGCTCAAGTGCGCCGAGCTGATTCTGCGCGAGGCGTGTCCCCGGCTGCATCGCGTGCTGCGCGGCGCGTACGACGCGGTTGGCCCGGTGCTCGCGCGGCGGCTGACGCATCCGCTTCTTGCCGATACGGCGTATCTCGCGCTCAAGCCGTTCGAATGGCTGGCGCGCGCCGTCGTGCGGATCTTCGTGTGCGGGTAAAGGAAATGAAGCGGGCGTCCCGGTGAGAGGGGCGCCCGCGGTGTTTCTGCCGATCACAGGCAAGAAGGCCTGTCCTACTTCCCGATGTGCTGCACCTGCCCGGTGATCTGGACGAAATGGTCGAGGGTGGTGCGGTCGGCGGTGGTGATGGTTTCGAGGTGCATCTTCGAGCGGATGTCGGCCTCGACGATCCACTTGCGCGTGACGGGGAGCTTCTCGGCCTTGAGCGACGACTGCCAGAGGAAGTGGTAGCCGACGATGACGTCCATGGCCATGTCCACGAGGTTGCGCGCGTAGAGGTCGATGAGCTGGTTGTCGTTGCGCGCCTTCATGACCTCGATGCCCTGCGTGACGCGCTGGTGGCACGCGGTCACCGTCTGGGCCAGCGTCTTGATGTCGCCCGTGTAGCCGGCGATGGGGAAGTCGGTGAGCACCTGGTCCACGCGCCCGGCGAGAATGCCGCTGATCGCCGCGACGACCTGGAGCTGCGACGTGCCTTCGTAGATGCTCGTGATGCGCGCGTCGCGGTAGAGCCGCTCCAGCTTGTAGTCCTTCATGAACCCCGACCCGCCCAGCACGCTGATCGACTCGTAGGCGACGTCGTTGCAGACCTCGCTGGCGTAGTACTTGCACAGCGGCGTGAGGAGCTTTGCGAGCTTCTCGTAGTTGCGGTAGCCTTCGCGCGTAGCCTTGATCTTCGCGGTGTCTCCGGCGGCCTTCGCGGCTTCCTGAGCTTTGCCGAAGGCGCGCGTCCTGTCGACGGCCCAGCCGGCGTAGTACGTCAGCGCCCGCGCGGCCTCGATCTGCATCTTCATCTTTACCAGCAGCTCCGCCACCGAGGGGAAGTCCTTGATGGGGCGTCCGAACTGCACGCGGCTATAAGCGTAATCAAGCGCGTCGCGATACGCCGCCTCGGCGATGCCCAGCGACTGCGAAGCGATGCCCAGGCGGGCGCCGTTCATCATCGCCATCGCGTAGCGGATGAGGCCGAGCCGCCGCTCGCCGATGAGCTTGCAGGGCGTCATGTTGAACTGCAGCTCGCACGTCGGCGAGCCGTGGATGCCCATCTTGTTCTCGATGCGGCGCACCTTGATCGTCGGGCCCTTCTCCGCGAAGAAAAACGACAGGCCGCGCCCGTCGTCCACTTCCGGCTCGCTGCGCGCCAGCACCAGCAGGATGTCGCCGCAGCCGTTCGTGATGAACCGCTTGACGCCCTTCAGATACCAGATGTCTTCCGTCTCGCCCGGGATGGCCTTGAGCTGCACGGCCTGAAGGTCGGAGCCCGCGTCGGGTTCCGTGAGCGCCATGGCCGCGGTCACCTTGCCCGAGCAGAACTTCGGAAGCGCGTAGTCCTTGATCTCCTGGCTGGCGAACTCCTCGACCGTCTCGGCGATGCCCTGGAGTCCGAAGATGTTCATGAGCGACGCGTCGGCGCGCGACACCATCTCAATGGCGGCGGCGTAAACCATCTGCGGGTTGTTGAGCCCGCCATACTTGCGGGGGAGGGTGAAGCCCATCAGGTCGGCCTTGCCGAGCCGCTCGATTTCCTCGGCGATCCCTTTGGCGTGGGTCACGGTGTGGCCGTCGTGCTTGGCGCCTTCAAGGTCCACGTCTTCGGCGCGCGGGTCGATGAAGTCGCCGGCGAGCGAGCCGAGCATGTCGAGCGTGCGGTCGTAATTGTCGATGGCGTCCGCGACGTTGCGGGGCGCATAGTCGAACTTCTCAGCCTGCTTGAAACCGTCCTCCCACGCCTCGACGATGTCCGCCATGGGCATGTTCTTGAGGAGGAACTGAATGTCCGGGTTATCCTTGTAGAAATTCGCCATCCAAATCTCCCAAGTTACTGACTTGACTGGACTTGCGTTCCGGCGGGGGACGAGGCGCGCATCGCTGGAGGCTGTTCCCCCGAACTGAGAAGCCGCGTATTATAGGAACAGCCCCGCAAGATGCAAGCATTTTATGGGGGCATCGGTGCTGTTTCGGAGGAAAGGCCCTCTCCGAAATGTGTATGAAGGCCCGTAGCTTGAGGATTCGGACTTGTCTGATACGGCCTGAATACTTCAGCGGCTGATGGGGCTCGGTTCGGGATGGTTTCCCACAAAATGTCGAATGCTCCCGTTTCAGGTTTTTGGATTGACATAACCCCCCGTCGTTGTTAGGATAACAACGCTTTGGGCAGCACTATGGGCGTTTAGCTCAGATGGCTAGAGCGCCAGCTCGACACGCTGGAGGTCACTGGTTCAAATCCAGTAACGCCCACCATCTGTATTCCGCCGGAAGGCGGATTACCATATCTGGACGAGGGGTC